>JALWTH010000105.1 GCA_027082975.1 Paracoccaceae bacterium
GTATTCAGGCGCCGAACATATCCACGATCCGGCGCGCGGCTTTCTCCAGGTCGGCGTCGGTGAGGCCCTCGAGGGGCAGGAGGGTGTCGTTCGGTTCGGGGGCGCTGCGCCGGTAGCGTGGGTCGTAGTGGTGGATTATCAGTTCGCGGGCGAGCTCTGCGTAAGCGCCGGCGGCGACCAGGGCGCGCCAGGCGTTGACCTTTTCGTGGCCGTGGAAGCGCACCAGCTTGTCGAGCACCGGGGCGAAGCGCTCCGGGGCGGCGAGCATGTCTTCGTAAGCGCTGAGCAGGTGGCGCACGCGCGCGTCGATCGGCGCCGAGAGGCGCACGCGGCGCGCTGCGCGCATCGCCTTCCACAGCATCGGCGGCAGGTTCAGGCGACCGATCTTGCTGCTCTCGGCCTCGACATAGAGCGGGCGGGCGGGGTCGAGGCCCAGCAGGGCCATGGCCAGCGCGGTTTCGAACCCCTTTTGCGAAGGCTGCGGCGTGAGGTAGTCGCCAAACACCGAGCCGCGATGATTGGCGAGCCCCTCGAGGTCCACCACCTGCGCGCCCTCACGCGCGAGGGCGGCGAGCAGGCGGGTCTTGGCGGTGCCGGTGCCGCCGTCGATCAGGATCACCGGGCTTGCGAGCGGGGTTTCGTAGAGCGCGGCGGCGATGAGCCGGCGATAGGCGCGGTAGCCGTCCCGCAGGCGCTCGGCCTGCCAGCCCACCTGCCCGAGGATGGTGGTGAAGGCCCCCGAGCGCTGCCCGCCGCGCCAGCAATAGACCAGCGGGCGCCAGTCCGGCCCCATCTCGGCAAGCGGGCCTTCGAGGTGGCGCGCGGCGTTGCGCGCGAGCAGGGCGGCGCCGAGGCGGCGGGCGAGAAAGCGGCTTTCTTGCACATAGATGGTGCCGATCCGCGCACGCTCCTCGTTATCGAGCACCGGCAGGTTGATCGCGCCGGGGATGTGGTCTTCGGCGTATTCGGCGGGCGAGCGCACATCGACGATGCCGGTGAAGGGCAGGTCGGCAAGCGCGTCGAGCGAGGCGAGTTCGTAGGGCATGGGCGGGGCTCAGGCGAGCGGGGAGCGGTGCCGGCGGGGCTGGCTCAAGGCTTGCGCCCCAGCGCTTCCAGTACCGCGTCGAGTCGTTTGCCCTGGGGCGAGACCTCGACCACGGGCGCGTTTTTCACCGCGTTGTAATAGGCTTCGGGGTCGTAGGTGGCGATGCCAAGGTTGAGATAATCGGCAGTGAGCAGGCCCATGGCGGCGAGCAGCTGGTAGACGGCAAGGTATTGATCCGATTGCGCGCTGATGGCACCGGCGCGGGCGTCGAGCAGGGTCTGTTCGGCATTGAGCACGTCCAGCATGGTGCGCGAACCCAGCTTCTGTTCCTCCCGGGTGCCGCGCAGGGCCACGGTCGTGGCGCGGATCTGGCGCTGGTTGGCCTCGATCGCGGCGGCGGCGATGGCCAGCCCCGCCCAGGCATTGGCCACGTCCTGTTCGATCTTGCTGGCGGTCACATGCAGCCCGGCGCGGGCGGCATCGCGCCGGGCCTGGGCGCGGCGGTAGAGCGCGCTCAGCCGCCCGCCCTGGTAGATCGGCCCGGAAAGGGTGACGCCGATCTGGTTGGCATAGGTGTTGGCGCTGGCGCCGTCGCGTCGCGAAACGGTGGCGCTGGCCGAGGCGCTGAGCGTCGGTTTCATCGCCGCGAGCGCCAGTTCCACGTTGAGTTCGGCGATGGTGACATTGCGCTGGGCGGCGAGCATGTCCGGGTGGCGGCTGAGGGCGAGCGCGCGGGCCGCTTCGAGGGTCTTGACGGTGACC
>JALWTH010000106.1 GCA_027082975.1 Paracoccaceae bacterium
CGGCCAGGACCGCCCCCGGGGCACTCACCGCCGTGCCCTGCGCGCCCTCGCCGCCCTGCTGCTGGCCCTCGCCGCCGTGCTCACCACCCTCGCCGCCCCCGCCCCGGCCGCGGCGCAAAACCTGTTCGCCCCCGTGGCGCGGGTCAATGACAGCGTGATCACCCGCTACGAGCTTGCCCAGCGGGTGACCTTCCTCACCCTGCTCAGAGCCCCCGGCGACATCCGCAAGCTGGCGCTGGACCAGCTGGTCAGCGAGCGCCTGCAGGCGCAGGTGGGCAAGCAGATGGGCCTGAGCCTGACCGAGGAGGAAATCCGCGCCGGCATGGAGGAATTCGCCTCCCGCGCCAACCTGACCGCCGAGCAGTTCGTCGCCGCGCTCGGCCAGGGCGGGGTCGCCGCCGAGACCTTCCGCGATTTCGTCGCCAACGGGCTGATCTGGCGCAAGGTGGTGCGCGCGCGCTTCGCTCCGGGGCTGAGCCTTTCGGAAATCCGCATCGACAATGCCATCGCCAATGCCACCCCCGAGCCCGGCATCCGGGTGCTGCTGTCGGAGATCATGCTGCCCGCCGACACGCCGGCCAACAAGCGCGCCTCGCGCGAACGGGCCAGGGTACTGCGCCAGATCGAGTCGGTCGAGGACTTCGCCGACGCGGCGCGGCAATATTCCATCGCCCCCAGCCGGCGCCAGGGCGGCGAGGTGGACTGGCGCGCGCTTTCCAGCCTGCCCCCGGCGCTGGCGCGGATGCTGCGCTCCATGGAGCCGGGCGACGTGACCCCGCCGATCGACGCCGGCGACCGGATCGCGCTGTTTCTGCTGCGCGACCGCAAGCAGATCCCCCGCGCTACCACCGCAAACCGGCAGATCGAATACGCAACCCTCCTGCTGCCCGGCGGGCGCAGCGCCGAGAACCTCGCCTTCGCCGCCCGCCTCGACGCCGAAACCGACCGCTGCGAAGACCTTCATGCCGCGACCGGGGGGCTGCCCGACGAGGCGCTCGCCATCACCACCAGCCCCGCCGCCGCCCTGCCCACGGATATCTCGCTGGAGCTTGCCCGCATGGACGAGGGCGAGATTTCCACCGCGCTGACCCGCAATGGCGGCCAGACCCTGCTGGTGCTGATGCTGTGCCGGCGCACCAATGTGCCGACCGAGGCGATCTCGCGCGAGCAGGTGCGCCAGCAGCTGGCCAACCAGCAGCTTGTCGCCAGGGCCGAGAGCTTCCTTGCCGAGCTCAAGGCCAACGCCTTCATCGAGTATTACAACCGCTGATGCACCGGAAACCGATTGCGCTGACCATGGGCGAGCCCGCCGGGATCGGCCCCGACATTACCGGCCCGGCATGGGAAGCGCTGCGCAAAGACGCGTGCTTCTTCCTGATCGGCGACCCGGCGCTCTTGCCCGATGACGTGCCGGTGGTGCCGATCGAGGCCCCCGAACAGGCCGCCGCCGCCATGCCCCGCGGCCTGCCGGTGCTTGCGCGCGATTTCGGCGCGCCGCGCAGCCCCGGGCGCGCCAATCCGGCCCATGCGCCCCATGTCATTGCCGCCATCCGCGAGGCGGTCGCCCTCACCCGCGCCGGGCGCGCCGCCGCGCTCACCACCAACCCGATCCACAAGAAGGCGCTGCAGCAGGGCGGCGGCTTTGCCTTTCCCGGCCATACCGAGTTTCTCGCCGACCTCGCCGGCCTTGCCCCCGATCAGGTGGCGATGATGCTCGCCTGCGAGGCGCTCAAGGTGGTGCCCGCCACCATCCACATCCCGCTCGCCGAAGTGCCCCGCGCCTTCACCCCGGCGCTGCTGGAAAACG
>JALWTH010000107.1 GCA_027082975.1 Paracoccaceae bacterium
CCCCCTTCTTCTGTTCGCAAATATCCCGGGGGTCCGGGGGCTGGCCCCCGGTCCCGCGCTTGCCACCGGCGCCTCGCTCACATATCTGTAGGTTCGCGCGGATGGCCGGACGGCCGCGGGCAAAACGCCCGAGGAAAGTCCGGACTCCACAAGACAACGGTGCCGGGTAACGCCCGGCCGGGGCAACCCGAGGGAAAGCGCCACAGAAAAGAGACCGCCCTGCATGCAGGGCAAGGGTGAAACGGTGCGGCAAGAGCGCACCGCGCCGCTGGCAACAGCGGTGGCATGGCAAGCCCCACCGGGAGCAATGCCGAATAGGGGCCGCAGGGAGTCTTGCCCGCGCGGTCCGGGTTGGCAGCACGAGGCGTCTGGCAACAGGCGTCCCAGAGGAATGGCCGTCACCGGCGCTGCGCCGCCGGGACAGAATCCGGCTTACAGGCCATCCGCGCTCGCGCTTTCGTGCCTTGACCTTCCCCCGGCAGGAAGGCTTAGCCCGACCGCATGGACCCCTCTGCCTTCCTCCTGCTGCTCCTGCCCGCGGGTCTCGGCCTGCTCGGCTTTGTCGAGCCCTGCTCGATCGGCGGCCACCTGCTGTTTCTCGAAACCCAGAGCGCCCGCCCCCGGGCGCGGCAATGGCGCGCGGTCGGGGTGTTCGTCGCGGTGCGGGCGCTGGTGGCAGGGCTGTTCGGGGCCGGCGCTGCCTTTCTCGGCAGCCGGATGATTTCGGCGCAGACCGGGCTCTGGCTGGTCTTCGGCGCGCTCTACCTGGCTGTCGGGTTCGCCTTTCTGACCGGGCGCGCCGGGGGGCTGAAAAAGCGCCTCACACTGGCCCCGGAAGGCTGGAAGGGCGCCACCAGCCCCTGGCTGATGGGCGCGGCCTTCGGGCTCAACATCCCGGCCTGCGCCGCCCCGATCCTGTTTGCGCTCCTCGGGCTGGCGGCGGGGTCGGGGGCGGTCTTTCAGGGCTTCGTGCAGATGGCCCTGTTCGGCCTGTTTCTCTCGGCCCCGCTCATGCTGTTCGTAGCACTTCCGGGCCTGGGCGGCGGGCTCGCCCGCCTTGCGGGGCGCTTCGCCGGGGCGGGCAAGGTGCTGGGCCTGGTCCTCGTCCTGCTCGGCCTGTGGTCGATCTGGTTCGGCCTGTTCGTGGACCCGGCCGACTGGGCGGGCACATGAGCGGGCACATGAGCGCAGCCGGTGAGCGGCGGCGCTTCTGGCATGTGGCCGGGGCCGGGGTGGCGTTTCAGGCCGGCTCGGCGGCGGTGGACAGCGGCACGATCATTTCGGCGCTGGTCTGGCAGCTTTCGGGATCGTCGATCCTGGTGGGCAGCGTCACCGCGATCCTGCGGTTCGGCTGGCTGTTTCCGCAGCTTTTCGTGGGCTACCTCGCCGGGCAGCGCGGCGATTCGATGCGCTATTACAAGATCGGCGCGCTGGGCCGGGCCACGGCCATGGCGGCGCTGGCGCTGGTGCTGTGGCTGGGCGCGGACTGGCCGCGCGCCTGGCTCAGCGCGGCGGTGATGGGGCTGTGGGTGGCCTATGCCTTCGTCTCCGGCATCGTCGGCGTGCCCTATAACGACCTGGTGGCGCGCGCGGTGCCCTCCGAGAGGCGCTCGCGCCTGCTGGCCACGCGCTTTTTCGGCGGCGGGCTGCTGGCGCTGGGGGTGGCGGCGCTGGCCGACCGTCTGGTGGGCGCGCTTGCCTTTCCGGCCTCCTATGCGGCGCTCATCGCCATGGCGGCGGGGCTGATGTCTCGCTCCTCCTTCACCTCCATCGCCACGGGCGCGCCTCAGCCCGGCCCGGCCCGG
>JALWTH010000108.1 GCA_027082975.1 Paracoccaceae bacterium
GTAGTTCACCTTGATCGAGCCGTCCGAGAGCGCCTCGATACGAGCAGCAAGGCGCTGGGCCGAGGTGCCGAGACCGGGGAAGTCGCGCGGCCAGGTCGATACGATATTCAGCTCGACACGCTCCTGAGCAACAGCAGGCGCGGCCAGCGCCACCCCGGTCGCGCCTACGGCGGCACCGGTCAAAAACTTGCGGCGTTCCATCAAATTCATCTCCTCCGAGTGGTGATTGTTTCCCTGTTGATCGCGCACGGGCTCCCTGACCGTGGCGCTGGGCGTAGCTTAAGGAAGTCTGGGCCGATTTCAAATGGTATCTGCCAAATAGGTCTGCAAAACTTACATATCGCCGGATTTTTCATCCCCTGCCGGACAAGTTAACGCTAACGCAGCCATTTCCCGCGCGTTGCGGGGCGCCGAATGTATGGCATCGTATGCCGCCGAATCGCCTGTGAGGTAACGCGAGTGTTATCCCGCCGCCGGTCCCGCCGGCCTATGCTGGCCGCAAACGGAGGCGCCGATGATCCGCGTTCTGCCCATCCTGCTGCCCACCCTGCTGCTCTGGGCCGCCGCCCCTGCCGCTGCGCAGGACAGCGCGCAGGACAGCGCGCGGGAGCGCGTGCCCAACCACCTCCTCGGCGCCGCCTCGCCCTATCTGCGCCAGCACCTCTACAACCCGGTGGACTGGTATCCCTGGGGCGAAGAGGCGCTGCAAAAGGCGCGCGCCGAGGGCAAGATGATCTTCGTCTCGGTCGGCTATGCCTCCTGCCATTGGTGCCATGTGATGCGCGAAGAGAGCTTCGAGGACCCGCAGATCGCCGCCCTGCTCAATGCCGATTTCGTCGCCATCAAGATCGACCGCGAGGCGCGCCCGGATCTCGACGAACAGTTCATGCTGGCAACCCAGGTGATCAGCGGCACCGGCGGCTGGCCCAACAATCTCTTTCTCACCCCTCAGGGCGACCCGGTCTTTGGCGGCACCTATTTCCCGCCCGCCGATTTCAGGCGCCTGATCGCAGAGATCGCCGCCCTGTGGCGGGAACAGCCCGAAGCCGTCAGCGCCGAAGGCTACCGCATGACGCTGTATCTGCGCGACTATTTCACCCGGCAGGCGGCGGCGGTGGAACTGACCCCGGCGCGGCTGGAGCGGATCGTGGCCGGGCTGGTGGCGGGGACCGACGACTTCAATGGCGGCTACGGCACGGCACCGAAATTTCCGCGCGCACCGCTGTTTCTGTTTCTCGCCGATGCGGCGGCCCGGCGCGCAGACGGGGCGGCGGGCGAAGCGGTGCGCGCGGCGCTGGACGGGATGATCGCCGGCGGCATCCACGACCAGGTGGGCGGCGGCTTTCACCGCTACGCCGTGGACCCGGCCTGGCAGGTGCCGCATTTCGAAAAGATGCTTTACGATCAGGCGATGATCGGCCTGCTGCTCACCCGCTCGCTGGCCGACCGCCCCGATCCCGGCCACGCCCGCGCCCTGCGCCGGCTGATCGCCTGGCTGATGCGCGAGATGCGCGCGCCGGGCGGCGCGTTCTACGCCGCACAGGACGCGGATTCGCGCCTGCCCTCGGGGGCGCGGGGCGAGGGCGCCTATTATCTCTGGACCCCGGGCGAAGTCACCGCCGCGCTGGGCGAGACGGAGGGCGCCTGGCTCAGCGCGCTGTTCGACATCACTGAAGCCGGTGACTTCGAAGGCGCCAACATCCTCCACCTTCCCGGCGGCGACAGCCCGGACTTCGCCCGGCTCGACCCGCTTCTGGACCGCCTCGCCGCCGGGAAGGTGGAGGATGTTGGCGCCTTCGAAGTC
>JALWTH010000109.1 GCA_027082975.1 Paracoccaceae bacterium
GTTACGGCTGCTTAGCCAAAGCGGGCAGGGAGCGGCAGGGACGCGGGCGACTCAGCGATGGCGGGCCAGCGCCGCCAGCATCCGGGCGCGGCTCATGCTGTCGATCACCGGGCGCGCGCGCATCTGCCGGGCGCGGCTTCGCAGCCGGGCGAGGCGGGCGGGCAGGTTGCCGATGCCGGTGGTGGCGGTGCGGGCGGGCACCGCGGCAAGCAGGTCGTCAAGCGGTAAGATGCGCGGATATTCGCCGCTGCGCGCCCGCGCGCTCACGGCCGCGTCAAGCTCGGGGAAATCGCTGCACCCGCTGGCGGCGAGGATCAGGGAAAAAGCAAGCAGAATGCGGCGCATGTCAGCCCTCCGGAGCCTGGGGCGACCATAGCCGCGCCGCTTTTGCGAGGCAAGGGCGGGCGGATGGCCGAAACCGCTTGGCATGAACGCCCGTTCAGTTAATCATGGCGCCATGGCCCGCAAGACCGGCTCCCGCGCAGAAATCACCGGCCCGCTGATCCGTCAGGCGGCGCTCAGCCTGTTTGCCCGCCACGGCTACGGCGCGGTGTCCATGCGCCGGATCGCCGCCGAGGTCGGGGTGCAGGCGGGCGCGCTCTACCTCTATACCCGCGACAAGCAGAGCCTGCTCTTCGAACTGATGCGCGTGCATATGGAAGAGCTGCTCGCCGCCTGGGCCGCGGAGCCGAAAGGCGAGACGGCGCCGGCGCGGCTCGCGGCCTTTGCGCGCTTTCACATCCGCTTTCACCTGGAGCGGCCCGAGGCGGTGTTTCTCGCCTATATGGAACTGCGCTCGCTTGCGCCCGAGAACTTCGCCCGCATCGAGGCCCTGCGCCAGCAATATGAGGGCGAGCTTGCCCAGATCCTCGCCGCCGGGCAGCAAGCGGGGCAGTTTCGCATCGCCGATCTGCGCCTGACCACCATGTCGATCATCGCCATGCTGACCGGGGTCAATACCTGGTATCGCGAGGGCGGGCGGCTGAGCCGCGACGAGGTGGGCGAGATCTATGCCGACATGGTGGCGCGGCTGGTGGCGCCGGAATCGGGCGATGCGCGCGTATATGCCGGAGAGCACATAGGAGATCACATTGCGGAGAAGTGACATGCCTTTTCTGAACGCTCTTGCCAGACGCCCCCCCGTTCGCCCCCTGCTGCTGGCGGCTCTGCTTGCCGCTGGCGGTGCTGCGGCTGCCCAGCCCGCGCCCGAACCCGCCTGCTACCGCCACAGCTACGATGATGCCTATCTCGAGGCCCATCCGCAGATGGCTTTGCGCGATATCCGGGTGCTGGTGGCGCGCGACGCCGAGACCGGCCAGCGCGTCCTGCGCATATGGGCGCTTTCTTCCGATCAGGGCGAAGCGCGGCTGGCGCGGATGGAAAATGCGCGCTTCGAGGAATGGCTTTCCTGCGATCCGGCCGATCCGCGCGCCTGTATCGTCGAGCTGGACGGGGCCGGGGGGCTCGCCATCCTGCGCGCCGACGGCGAGGCTCTGGAATTCGTGACCGACCGGCTGGTGGTGGAACTGGCCGATTACGAGGAGATCGACGGGATTGATCTGGCAATCGGCGCCGCGCTGACCCGCTATCGGCTGGAGCGGGTGGCGGACGGGCAATGCCCGGGGTGATCCGGGTTTGCGCAGACGCTGGGGCGGACCGGGGCGCTGCCCCGGACCCCGGAGTATTTGCAGAAAGATGAAAGAGGTGGATCTGCTGATCATCGGTGCGGGGGCGGCGGCGCGGGCCGGGCTGGAGCAGGCGCGCGGGGCCGGGGTGCCTGTGGCGTGGCTGCGGGAGGCGCGCG
>JALWTH010000110.1 GCA_027082975.1 Paracoccaceae bacterium
GGGTTGGACTGGGCCAGAAGGGGGGTGTCGTACGGGGCGCGCTCGGGCAGCGCGTCGAGCCGGGCCAGCCGCGCGGCCCAGCGCGGGCCGGTGAGCCGGCTCGCCAGCAGGCGCAGGCCCTCCTCGGCGCTTGGCAGGCGCGTGGCGTCGCGGCTCAGGTGCTCGAGCGTCTCCTGCCGGTCGCGCTGGGACTGGAGGCTGTCGAACAGCTTGTCGAGGGCCTGGTCGCGGGTTTTTTCGTCCACGCCCCGGGGGCCCGTGTCGGCATGGACGAGCACCCAGAGCAGATGGCCGCGGGATTCGGGAATCAGGGTCTTGAGCAGCCATTCCTCGCGCAGGATCCTTCGGATTAACTGATAGACAGATTGCACAAGGGGACCACTTTCATCCAGTTCGTTCTGTATGGTTTCCCACCAATGCGTCGTGGGCATTTCCCCTTCCTCGTACACCCGCTCCAGCGTCTGCCCCGCTTCCCAGATGGCCCGGAGCTGCATTCTCCAAAGAAGCCGGAAAGCCCCTACTTTGATGAACTCAACCCGGTCGAAGTCGGCCCGCCGCAGTTCCTGATACACATGGGTGACCAGCTCGACGATGTGCCCGGCCTCGACGGTGCAGGCGATCTCGCCGCCGCAGCCGACGCCGAACACGGCCGAGGCCTTGAACAGGGTGTGGAAACGGCCGTTTTCGAACACGATGAGGTATTCGCGCCCCAGACCCAGCCCGGTGGCCAGATGCCCGTGGGCGCCGAGACTGGCCAGCGGGCGCCAGCCGGGCTTGCCTGCGCGGCGGGCATCGGGGTTGTCCCATTCGAGGTAGCCGGTGGCGCTGGCGCCGTCGCGGGCGCCGGCAAAGAAGGAAAAGCCGCGCCGGACGCGGGTGCGGAAGCGGCGGTCCTGTTCCTTGCGCAGGCGCTCGGGGTCTTCGACGCCCTGTACGAGGAGGCGCCCCGGCGCGGTGCCAAAGCTGAGGTCGGCGGCCACGCAGGCGCTGGCGCCGGCAAAGCCGGTAAGCTCCAGCGCAAGCCGTGCGCGCATGCGGCACAGGGTGAGTTCGCGGCTTTCGCCGCCGCGCTGCGGCAGCAGGACCTTGATCGGGTGGCCATTCTCGTGCGGGTACCAGCGCTGGGCCTTGATGGCGTCTTCGAGCAGGGCGAACTGGGCGTTGCCCTCGCCCTGGAACTGGATCTGGCCCTTGGCGGGGGCGTAGCGGCCCAGCAGGCTGAAGCCCGCGGTGGCGCGCAGGACGCGGGCCTCGTCGGTGACGCGCAGGGTGGCGTTGCCCCGGGCGTCCCGGCGCCGGTAGAGCAGGGTCTCGGGCTGTTCGTTGAAGGCGCGGGCGAATTCGGTGAAGTCCTTCTTGTACGGCTCGGGCTGGTAGCGGAACTGGATGCCGGTGTGCTCGCCCAGATTCTGGGCGGCGCGCCGGCCCTGCCGGCGCAGGGCGCGCTTGAGCCCTTCGCCGCTGAAGCGGCCCTCCGGGGTCTGGGTGAGGCGGCGGGTGGCCGGGTCGTCGAGGTCGGCTTGCAGCGGATGTTCGCCCAGGGCGCGGGCGAGCTTTTCGTCGGAGACGTAGATCCAGCGCCGGGCGCGCAGGGCCACCAGCTCGCGCATGGCCCCGGCAGCATGGCCGTCGCCCACGGGCCGGCCGCGGTTGGTCTCGAGCAGGGCCTGGTGCACGGCTTCCTCGGCCTGGCCGAGCGCGGCGGGGTCGGCATCGGCCTCGCCCAGCAGGCGCTGATAGCGGCGCAGGGCCTGGTCGAGCGGCTCGGCCGCGGCCATGAGGCGGGCCCGTTGATCCTCGCC
>JALWTH010000111.1 GCA_027082975.1 Paracoccaceae bacterium
ACCGAGGCGAACGTGCTGCGTGAACAGGCCCAGCAGGGCGAGACGATCGCGCGTCTGGCCGAGCAGCAGGCGAAGATCGAGCGGGACCGGGCGGAGGAGCCGGTGGGCCGGGAGCGGGGCCGGGGTCGTGGAAGGGGCCTCGGGCCGCGCAAGCGGCCGGCCCGTGCCCCGCCAGCCCGGCCAGCCCCGCCGGGGCCGGCGCCGCCGGCTGTTTCGCTTCGGCTTCTGGTCGCTGCTCTCGCTGGCCGCCTTCGCCCTGGCGCTGATCTATGCCGGCATGGCCGCCAGCGGGCGGGTGATCCGCCTGCCCGACTGGGTGACGGCCCGGCTGGAGGCACGGCTGAACGAAGCCTTCCCCTCCGGCGCGCTCGGGCTGGGGCGGGTGGAGTTCGGCGTCTCTGCCCGGGGCGTGCCGCGCCTGGCGCTGGTGGGGCTTGCGGTGCGCGACGAAACCGGCCTGGAACTGGCCCGCATCTACCGCCTGCAGGCGGGGCTGAGCGTGCCGGCCCTGCTGCAGGGGCGCCTTGAGCCCGAGCGCCTCTACCTGACCGGGGCCGAGGTGACCCTGCGCCGGCGCGCCGACGGCACCCTGGACCTGTCGCTGGGCAGCAGGCTGGGCGCTTCGGGCGATCTCGCCGGGCTGCTCGACGCCATCGACGCGGCCTTTGCCCGCGCCCCGCTGGCGCCGATCGCCGGGGTGGAGATGGACGCGCTGACGATCACGCTGGAGGATGCGCGCTCCGGGCGCATCTGGCAGGCGACCGACGGCCGGCTGGTGCTGCGCCAGGATGCCGAGGCGGTGGATATCACGGTGGCCTTCGATGTGTTCAACCAGACCGAGGAACTGGCCGAGGTGGAGCTGGGCTTTCGCTCGGACAAGGCTTCGCCGGCGGCCACGATCCGGGCCGCCTTCAAGAATGCCGCCGCCGCCGACATCGCCGCGCAATCGCCGCTGCTGGCCTTTCTCGGGGTGCTGGAGGCGCCGATTTCCGGCGCGCTGCGCTCGCGGATCGACGCTTCCGGGGCGCTGTCGGATCTCGCCGGCACGCTCGAGCTCGGCGCCGGGGCGCTGTCGCCCACGCCCGGCGCGCGGCCGGTCCATTTTGAGACCGCCAAGGTCTATCTCGACTATGAGGCGGGCGCGGAGCGGCTGGACTTCCCCTCGATCGAGATCGAGGCCGAGCCGGGGGAGGTGTCGGGGCAGGGATACCTGTATCTGCGCGACTATTCCGGCGGCTGGCCGGGCACGCTTCTGGGCCAGTTCCAGCTGGAGAGCGCGACGGTGCGGGCGGGCGATATATTTGAAAACGCGGTGGAAATAGAGGCCGGCGCGGCAGATTTCCGGCTCCGGCTGGACCCTTTCACGCTCGAGATCGGCGAGCTTTCGCTGGTGCAGGCAGGCACCGTGTTCACGATTTCCGGCGAGGTGGCGGCGGCGGCCGATGGCTGGTCGCTGGCGCTGGACGGGGCGGCAGAGGCGCTGGCGCGCCCCCAGGCGCTGGCGCTCTGGCCCCGCGCCCTGGCGCCGAGGGCGCGCCGCTGGCTGGCCGAGCGGGTTTCGCAGGTGGAACTGCGCGGGCTCAATGCCTCGCTGCGCATCCGCCCGGGCGCGCCGCGCCGGGTCGCGGCCGGGGCCGGGTTCGAAGGCTTCACCGGCCGGGTGGTGCGCCAGATGGCGCCGCTGGAGCAGGCCAGCGGCTACATGGTGATCGAGGACAACCGCTTCATGGCGGTGGCCGAGAGCGGCTTCGTGCGCGCCGGCGGGGGGGCTGGCGAGGCGGGCGAGGGTGGCAAG
>JALWTH010000112.1 GCA_027082975.1 Paracoccaceae bacterium
GCCGCCAGCACGTCGGATACCCGTATCCGCGAGCAATGACGCGCGAGCCGATAGCCGCCGCCGGGGCCACGCACGCTTTCGACCAGCCCGGCCCGGCGCAGCTTGACGAAAAGCTGCTCCAGATAGGGCAGCGAAATGTCCTGGCGGCGCGAAATCTCGGTCAGCGACAAGAGCTCACCCTCCGGCTGCAGCGCCAGGTCGCACAGCGCCACCATCGCATAGCGTCCCTTGGTTGACAGTTTCATCGCTCCCCTCCATCGCCCCCTCCACCGCTCCCCCGCACCGACAGGCTGAACGCACCGGAAAGATTGACCTTTCGCCCCCCGGCCATTAACTCAGTCGGGAAGTCCCGGCCAGACGCCCGGCGCCTTTCTATGGCGCCCCCCCGCAAGCGTCAAGAAAGGCCGGAGAATGCAGGCTGTCAGGATCAGTCAGGATCAGTCAGGAGTAGCCAGAGCCAATGCCCGAAGTCATCTTCCCCGGCCCCGCCGGCCGTCTCGAAGGCCGCTACCACCCGCAAAAGGACAAGGACGCGCCGATCGCCATCATCCTGCACCCGCACCCCCAGTTCGGCGGCACGATGAACAACAAGGTGGTCTACAACCTCCACTACGCCTTCCACGATATCGGCTTTACCGTGCTGAGGTTCAATTTCCGCGGCGTCGGCCGCTCGCAGGGCGAATATGACCAGGGCGTGGGCGAGCTTTCGGATGCCGCCGCCGCGCTCGACTACCTGCAGAGCCTGAACCCCAATGCCAAGCATTGCTGGGTGGCGGGCTTTTCCTTTGGCGCCTGGATCGGGATGCAGCTGCTGATGCGCCGCCCGGAGATCACCGGCTTCATCTCCGCGAGCCCCCCGGCCAACATGTACGACTTTTCCTTCCTCGCCCCCTGCCCGTCTTCGGGGCTGATCATCAACGGCACCGCCGACCGCGTGGCGCCGCCGGTGGACACCCACGCCCTGGTGGACAAGCTGCACGAGCAGAAGGGCATCACCATCACCCATACCGAGATCGACGGCGCCGGGCATTTCTTCGAAGGCGAAAACATGGATATCATGATCAACCACGTCAAGGAATATGTCAGCCGCCGGCTCACCGAAAAGACACGCTGAATCATGGATTATCTCGAACAGATCGCAGACGGGCTGGCCCGGGAAGTGCTGGAGATCGAGGATCTCACCGGCGACGAGGACCTGGCCAAGGAAGTGGCCAGGGAGATCGGCTCTTCCTCGACCACGCTGGAAGAGGCCTTTCTGACCGCAATGCGCATCCGCCGCGCCGAGGCCCGGGCGCTGAAGATCATCGCCCGCCACCGGGTCGCGCCCGAATAGCCCCGGCACCAGGGAGCGGGCAGGCGATTTTTCTGCGAAAAATCGGGGCGCGCGACCCGCAGGCCATTTGCGACATCGCCACCGGGGCGCGGGCTCTCCGCTTGACATATGCGCATGGCTCTCGCGAAGCTCGCCGAATGGACGGGATTTCCGGGAGGTGACGGAGGTGATCGAGGTGACAATGAAAGCGCGGCTTTTTCTCGGTGCGGCGGCACTGATTGGCGGCATGGGGCTTTGGCCCGTACATGGGGAGAGGTGAAGATCGGTGTGCTCATGGGCTTCACCGGCCCGGTGGAAAGCATGATACCGAACATTGCCGGCGGGGCCGAACTGGCGATGCGGGAGGTGAGCGAATCCGGGCGGTTTCTGGGCGGCGAGACGGTCACCCCGGTGCGCGGAGACTCCACCTGCATCGACAATGGCGCGGCCACCGCGGCGGCGGAGCGGATGATCAT
>JALWTH010000113.1 GCA_027082975.1 Paracoccaceae bacterium
GCCATTGCCAGGGCTCGAAACACCTGTCTCCCCTTTCGGGCTGCTCTTTGCCCGGACTGTGCCGCGCCCGCAGGCCACGGGTCAAGCCCCGGCCCTTTCACCTTTCGCCAAATACTCCCGCCGGAGGCCCGATTTTTCTGCGAAAAATCGCCGCCCCCTCACTGCCCCGCATAGATTTCGCGGATGCGCGCCACGGCCAGTTCCGGCTTGAGCTCTTCGCTTTCGCCCGTGCGCCGGCAGGTGAGCTCGACCACCCCGTTCTTCAGCCCGCGCGGGCCGACGGTGATGCGCCAAGGCAGGCCGATCAGGTCCATGGTGGCGAATTTCGCCCCGGCGCGCTCCTCGCGGTCGTCGTAGAGCGGCTCGAGGCCGGCTTCGGTCAGGGCCGCATAGATGTCCTCGCAGGCGCGGTCGGTCTCGGCGTCGCCCTGACGCAGGTTGACGATGCCGGCGTGAAACGGCGTCACGCCCTCGGGCCAGACGATGCCGCGCTCGTCGTGGCTCGCCTCGATGATCGCGCCCACCAGCCGGCTCACCCCGATGCCGTGGCTGCCCATGTGGACCGGCACCTGCTCGCCCCTGTCATTGGTGACGGTGGCGCCCATGGGGGCCGAATACTTGGTGCCGAAATAGAAGATCTGCCCCACCTCGATCCCGCGGCTCACCCGGCGCCGCTCTTCGGGCACTTCGCGCTCGAACAGGGCCTGATCGTGGGTTTCGTCGGTGCGCGCATAGGGCGTGGTCCATTCGCGGGCGATCAGCGCGCACTGGTCCCAGTCCGAATAGTCGATCTCGCGCGCGCCCAGGCTGAGCTCGGTGATCGCGCTGTCGTAGAACACCTCGCTTTCGCCGGTATCGGCCAGCACCAGGAATTCGTGCGTGTCCTCGCCGCCGATCGGCCCCGAATCGGCGCGCATCGGGATCGCCTTGAGCCCCATGCGCTCGTAGCTGCGCAGGTAGCTGACCATGTGGCGGTTATAGGCGTGCAGCGCGTGCTCGGCGTCGATGTCGAAATTGTAGCCGTCCTTCATGTAGAATTCGCGCCCGCGCATGACCCCGAAGCGGGGCCGGATCTCGTCGCGGAATTTCCACTGGATCTGGTAGAGCGTCAGCGGCAGGTCCTTGTAGCTGTTGACATGGGCGCGGAAGATGTCGGTGACAAGCTCCTCGGCGGTGGGGGTATAGAGCATGTCGCGGCCATGGCGGTCGGTGATGCGCAGCATTTCCTGGCCGTAATCGTCATAGCGCCCGCTTTCGCGCCACAGATCGGCGCTTTGCAGGGTGGGCATGAGGATCGGCAGGTGGCCGGCGCGCTGCTGCTCCTCGTGGATGATGCGCTCGATTTTCTTCAGCACCCTGAAGCCCATGGGCAGCCAGGAATAGATGCCGGCGGAGGCCTGCTTGATCATGCCCGCGCGCAGCATGTAGCGGTGGCTGACGATCTGGGCTTCGGCGGGGGTTTCCTTGAGCACGGGCAGGAAGTAGCGGGAGAGGCGCATGTCTGGCGGGCCTTTGCTTGTTCGACATTCGCCCCCGGGTTTAGGCGACAGGCGCGCGCGGGGCAAGGGGCGCGCGGGCAAGGCGCGCGGGACAGGGCGCGCGGGACAGGGCGCGCGGTCAAGGGGCACGGGGCAAGGGGCGGGCTGGCAAGGCGGGCGCCTGCCCGCCCCGCGCGGAGCATGGCCGCGCTTCCGGCAGCCCGCCCTTGCAAGTGCCGCCCCCATCGGCGAGACTGGCGCGAACGGAGAATCCCATGGCGCTACCGGCACAGACACAGGCGAAATACTGGGCCATGGCCGCGGCCCTGTTCCTCGTGCTGCTGTGGTATCTGGGCGACGTGATCCTGCCCTTCGTGCTGGGCAGCGCGATTGCCTATTTCCTCGACCCGCTGGCCGACCGGCTGGAGGCAATGGGGCTGTCGCGCGCCGCCGCGACCACGATCATCTCGCTGGGCGCGGCGCTGATCTTTGCCATCGCCGCGCTGGCCATCGTGCCGGTGCTGGTCGCGCAGGCCGCCGCCCTGGTGGACACGCTGCCCAGCCTGTTTGCCAATCTCAAGCACTTCCTCGGCCAGAAGTTCCCCCGGCTGATGGACGAAGACAGCGCCACCTCCCAGGCGCTGATCGAGCTGGGCGCGCGGCTGCGCGATTATGGCGGGGCGCTGCTGGGCACGCTGCTTTCCTCGGCGCTGGGCGTGATCAACGTGCTGATGCTGCTGGTGATCGTGCCGGTGGTGGCGTTTTACATGCTTCTGGACTGGGACCGGATGGTGGCCGCCATCGACTCGATGCTGCCGCGCGACCACGCCCCGGCGATCCGCCAGCTTGCCCGCGAGATCGACCGGACGCTGGCGAGCTTCGTGCGCGGCATGGGCACGGTCTGCCTGATCCTCGGCACCTATTACGCCCTGGCGCTGGCGGCGGTGGGGCTCAATTTCGGCCTGGTGGTGGGGGCGATTGCGGGCCTGCTGACCTTCATCCCCTATGTGGGGGCGCTGATCGGCGGAGGGCTTGCGATCGGGCTGGCGCTGTTTCAGTTCTGGGGCGGCGGCGAAATGGTGGACGGCGAAACCGTGGTGCAGGCCACCAACTGGCTGCGCATCGCGCTGGTGGCGGGGATCTTCGTGATCGGCCAGGTCGTGGAGGGCAATTTCCTGACCCCCAAGCTGGTCGGCGAAAGCGTCGGGCTGCACCCGGTCTGGCTGCTGTTTGCGCTGTCGGCCTTCGGCACGCTGTTCGGCTTCGTGGGCATGCTGGTGGCGGTGCCGGTGGCCGCCGCGATCGGGGTGGTGGTGCGCTTCTTCTACGCCCGGTATCGGCAGGGCGCGCTCTACCGGGGCGAATCCGGCGCGGGCGAGGGCGAGGGCGCGGACAATGGCGGCAGCGGACCCGACGCCTGACATGCGCAAGCCCGAGCAGCTGACCTTTGCCCTGCCGGTGGCCGAGAACCGCTCGCGCGGCGATTTCTTCGTCGCGCCCTCCAATGCGCTGGCCCTGCGGATGATCGAGAACTGGCGCGACTGGCCCTCGGGCAGGCTGCTGCTGACCGGACCCGAGGGCGCGGGCAAGAGCCACCTCGCGCGCATCTGGCAGGCCGAGAGCGGGGCGTTGGCGCTCGGCCCCGAGGCGCTCGCGGGCGCCGACATCCCGGCGCTCGCCGCGCGGCCCGTCCTGATCGACGATGCCGACCGCCTCGCCGGCGACCGGGCGCTGGAAGAGGCGCTGTTTCACCTCCACAACGCGCTCGGCGCGGCCGGGCACGCGCTGCTGCTCACCGCCCGCACCCCGCCGCGCGACTGGCCGCTCATCCTGCCCGATCTCGCGAGCCGCCTCGCCGCCATGCCCGCCTGCCGCCTCCAGGCCCCGGACGAATCCCTGCTGGCGGCGGTGCTGGTCAAGCTCTTTGCCGACCGCCAGCTTGCCGCGCCGCCCAGCACCATCGCCTACCTGACCCCGCGCATGGAGCGCTCGCTGGCCGCCGCCGCGCGCATCGTCGCCGAGATCGACCGCATCGCGCTTGCCGAAAAGCGCGAGGTCGGCCGCAGGCTCGCCGCCCGGGTGCTCGAAGCGCTGGACAAGGACCGGGAGCCGGGCGCATAAACGCAGCGCGGGCGCCGCCCTTGCGTTGCGGGGCCTCTTCACCCTTTGTCCCTTAGTCTGCCCGATCCGCAAAGGCACGCGCATGAATGTCAACACCGCCGATTTCCTGCACGCGGATTTCCCGCCCGCGACCCGCCTGCCGGAAGAGGCATTTGCCGGGCCCAAGCGCTTTTACAACCGCGAGCTTTCATGGCTCGGCTTCAACTGGCGGGTGCTGGAAGAGGCGGAGAACCCGCGCGTGCCGCTGCTCGAGCGGCTGCGCTTTCTGTCGATCTCGGCCACCAATCTCGACGAATTCTATACCGTGCGCGTGGCGGGCCTGCGCGAACTGGTGCGCGAGGGTGTGACCACGCCCGCCGCCGACGGGCTCAGCCCGGCCGAACAGCTGGTGCTGATCCACGCCGATGCGCGCCGGCTGATGGCGCGTCAGCAGGCGGTGTTCGAGCGCCTGACCAGCCTGATGCAGGACGAGGGGATCTCGCTCTGCACGCCGGATACGCTGACCGACGAGGACCGCACCTTTCTCGACCGGGCGTTTCTGGAGCAGGTCTTTCCGGTGCTCTCGCCGCTGGCGATCGACCCGGCGCACCCGTTTCCCTTCATCCCCAACGAGGGCTTTTCGCTGGCGCTCCAGCTCGAGCGCATCGCCGACAAGCGCCGGCTCAAGGCGCTCCTGCCGGTGCCCCAGCAGATCGCCCGCTTCATCCGCCTGCCCGCGCCCGAGGGGGTGGCGCGCTTTTTGCCGCTCGAGGATCTGCTGCTCGAATATGTGGGCCGGCTGTTTCCGGGCTATGCGCTCAGGGGCTCCTGCGCCTTTCGCATCCTGCGCGACAGCGATCTCGAGGTCGAGGAAGAGGCCGAGGACCTCGTGCGCGAATTCGAAACCGCGCTCAAGCGGCGCCGGCGCGGCGAGGTGGTGCGGCTGAAGATCACCGCCGGCGCGCCCGCCGCCCTGCTCAGGATGATCAAGCGCGAACTGCATGTGCGCGACGAGGAAATCGTGGAGGTGGACGGGCTGATCGGCATGGCCGACCTCTCCGAACTGGTGCTCGACGAGCGGGCCGATCTCCTGTGGCCCCCCTTCAGCCCGCGCGTGCCCGAGCGGGTGCAGGACCACGAGGGCGACATGTTCGCCGCGATCCGCCAGAAGGACATGCTGCTGCACCATCCTTACGAGACCTTCGACATGGTGGTGCGCTTCTTGCAGCAGGCGGCGCGCGACCCGGACGTGGTGGCGATCAAGCAGACGCTCTACCGCACCTCGCGCGACAGCCCCATCGTCAGCGCGCTGTGCGAGGCGGCGGAACTGGGCAAGTCGGTCACCGCCCTGGTCGAGCTCAAGGCGCGCTTCGACGAGGCCGCCAACATCCTGCAATCGCGCCGGCTGGAGCGCGCCGGCGCCCATGTGGTCTATGGCTTCATCCAGTACAAGACCCACGCCAAGATCTCGACCGTGGTGCGCCGCGAGGGCGACCGACTGGTGACCTACAGCCATTTCGGCACCGGCAATTATCACCCGATCACCGCGCGCATCTATACCGATCTCAGCCTGTTCACCTGCGACGCGGCGCTGGGGCGCGACGCGACCAAGGTGTTCAACTACGTCTCGGGCTACGCGCCGCCGGAGGGGCTCGAGCGCCTCGCCGTCTCGCCGGTGAACCTCAAGGAAACCCTTCTCGCGCGCATCTCCCAGGAGGCCGAACAGGCCCGCGCCGGCAAGCCCGCGGTGATCTGGGCCAAGATGAATTCGCTGATCGAGGAAGACGTGATCGACGCGCTTTATGAGGCCAGCCGCGCCGGGGTCAGGATCAGCCTCGTGGTGCGCGGCATCTGCGGGCTGAGGCCGGGGATCGCGGGGCTCAGCGAGAATATCAGGGTGAAGTCGATCGTCGGGCGCTTTCTCGAACATTCGCGCATCGTCTGCTTCGGCGCGGGCCACGGCCTGCCGGCGAAAAAGGCGCGGGTCTATATCTCGTCCGCCGACTGGATGGGGCGCAACCTGAACCGGCGGGTGGAAACCCTGGTGGAGGTGAAAAACGCCACCGTCAAGGCGCAGATCATGAGCCAGATCATGGCCGCGAACCTCGCGGATGTGGCGCAAAGCTGGGTGATGGCGCCCGATGGCAGCTTTGCCCGCGCCGATCTCGCCGGCGTGCAAAACCCGTTTTCCTGCCACCGCTTCTTCATGGAAAACCCGTCGCTTTCCGGGCGCGGCTCGGCCGGGGCCAGGGATGTGCCCGAGCTTGCCCATTCGAAGGACTAATCAGGCGGGGGGGGGGAGCGATTTTTCGCAGAAAAATCGGGCCTCCGGCGGGAGTATTTGAGCCAAGATGAAAGGGCAGGCTTACAGTCGCGCCGGAGGCTGATATAAGGGACCAGGCAGGCGGGAGGAGAACGTGACCGAGGAGGCATCTGCTGGCGAGGAATGGGGGCCGTTCGGCCGGCCGATCTTCGCGCATCCCGCAAGCCGGGCGCTGTCGCGGGTCGGGGTGGTGGATGTGGGCTCGAACTCGGTGCGCCTCGTGGTGTTTGACGGGGCCGCGCGCAGTCCGGCCTATTTCTACAACGAAAAGATCCTTTGCGGCCTCGGCGCGGGCCTGCCCGAAAGCGGCGTGCTCAATCCCGAGGGGCGCGCGCGCGCGCTGGCGGCGATCCGGCGCTTTCGCCTCCTGGCCGAGGGGATGGACCTGCCGCCGCTTACCGCAGTCGCCACCGCCGCCGTGCGCGAGGCGGCGGACGGGGCGGATTTCTGCGCCGAGGTGGCGCGCGAGACCGGCCTGCGGATCCATGTGATCGACGGGGCCGAGGAGGCGCGGCTCTCGGCCCAGGGGGTGCTGCTGGGCTGGCCCGAAGCCGAAGGGCTGGTCTGCGATATCGGCGGCTCGTCGATGGAGCTTGCCCAGATTTCCGGGCACGGGGTGGGCAAGCGCGTGACCTCGCCGCTCGGCCCGCTGAAGCTCGCCGGCATCAAGGGCGGCAAGGCCGGGCTCAAGCGCCATATCGCCGGCGTGGTGGAGGAACTGTTCGCCGAAATGGGGCCGCGGCCGGAGCGGCTGTTTCTGGTCGGCGGTTCCTGGCGGGCGATTGCCCGGCTCGACATGCTCAGGCGCGACTACCCCCTGCCGGTGCTGCACGAATACCGGATGCGCCCGCGCGAACTGGCCGCGACCCTGCGCTGGATCGGCTCCGAAGACCTCGACGCCCTGCGCGCGCGCACCGGCACCTCCGCCGCCCGCATGGCCCTGGTCCCGACCGCCGCCCTGGTGCTGCGGGCGCTGATGCAGCGCTTCCGCCCCGGCGAAATCGCGGTCTCCTCCTACGGCATCCGCGAAGGGCTGCTCTACGAGCAGATGCCCGAGAACCTGCGCAAACGCGACCCGCTGATCGAGGCCTGCCGCTTCGCCGAAGCCAAGGACGCGCGCATGCCCGGCTTCGGCAAGGCGCTCTACAAGTTCCTGCAGCCGCTCTACCGCTCCGCCCGCGCCCCCGAGCGCCGCCTGGTCAAGGCCGCCTGCCTGCTGCACGATGTCTCCTGGCGCGCCCACCCGGACTTCCGCCACGAAGTCTGCTTCGAATACGCCACCCGCGCCAATCTCGGCGGGCTGACCCATGGCGAGCGGGTATTTCTGGGTCTTGCGCTGATGCACCGCTACAAGAACAGCCGCGCCGGCTGCCGGCACGAATACCTGTTCGGCCTGCTCAACGCACGCGACATGCACCGCGCCGAAGTGCTGGGCAAGGCGATGCGCTTCGGCGCCATGTTCGCGGTCAGCCACCCGACCGACAAGGCCACGCTGCGCTGGCATCCGCGCAAACGCGCATTGCACCTGCGAATCGCCCCGGACGCGCGCGACCTCTTTGGCGAGGTGGCCCAGGCCCGCTTCAAGGCGCTGGCCCGCGCCCTCGACGCCGAGGCGATCG
Source organism: Paracoccaceae bacterium (assembly GCA_027082975.1). Taxonomy (GTDB): domain Bacteria; phylum Pseudomonadota; class Alphaproteobacteria; order Rhodobacterales; family Rhodobacteraceae; genus JAAEUB01. The sequence continues at coordinate 7,521 of JALWTH010000113.1, forward strand.
TGGAGATGTGACCCTCCTCTTCTTCTGTTCGGAAATATCCCAGGGGGGTCTGGGGGGCTGGTGGACCGGACCGAATTTTTTTTGACTGGTGATCGTTTTAATTTTGGTCCGCACCCTTGTTCAGCTGGTCACTGACTTGGGGGTTTCGGCCTCGATCGAGGTGGTGAAGCCGCGCCCCGTGATCTGGTGGCGGGCAGCGGTGATCGACCATAGACCGGCCACCCCGATCCGGAACCCGAGGGCGAGGATTTGGCTCTCGGCGGCGATCAGTGGATTGCCCGGCATCGTCATGCTGAGAGTATCGCCCGCGCGCTTGATCTTGTCGAGCTCGGCCTTCGCGGCGCGGCTTGCCTCCTCCCTGGTGGCGTAGGTGTGGCGCAGCTTCCTGATCGGCGAGCCCTCGCCCTCGGTCACCTTTTCTGTCTGCCCGGTTTCTTCATTGTGCCAGTTGGCCTCGACCGATTTGTAATCGCCCCGCGTGGCCAGCGTCGCCTGCCAGGAGAGCTTGCCGCTCTTGGGGATGGGCAGGGGCGGCATGGGTTGGCCGCTCGCGGTTTTGCCCTCGCCCTTGCCGATAAAAAGAAGTGTTTGCCCCTTCACCGTGGCGAGCGCATCGTGCTCCCTGGCGATGCGCATGAGGAAGTTGAGATCGCTCTCATCGGTCTGATCGAGATGTTCATAGAAGAAATCGGCGTGAGGATCGGCCACCTTGGGCTCCAGCTTGTGCTCGCCCGCGATGGCGCGCACGATCTCCCCGATGGTCTTTTCATCCCAGTTGCGGGTTTTCTGTTCCTTGAGCAAGCCGCCCAGATTGGCGGCTTTGCCCCGGATCGTTAGGGGGTCGGGCGGACCTTTGGCCACCACCTCATCGGCGGTGTAGATCCCCATCGGCACCAGGAATGTCTCCTTGTAGCCCATGAACACCGCGAGCGGCGCGCCTGGCGAGGGCAGCTCGATGGCGTTATCGCGGTCATCGAGGGTGATCTCGACCTGATCGGACTTGAAGCCCGCCTCGTCGCGCACGGTGAGGCTGAGCAGGCGATCCCTGATCTGGGGGGTGATGTTGATACCAGCGGCGATCACTTTGAAATCGGGGGTCATGTTTGATGTCCTGTCGCTTCGCTACATGAGGATCGGGGCTCAATCCCATAGCCGGATCGTGGGGCGCTCTTGGGCAGTGTCCTCGATCTCGGGCAGTTCGATGATCAGGCCCGAGGGCAGCACCGGCCCGAGGCTGGAAAGGCCGGGATTGGCGGCGATCACATCTTCCACGCGGTGGGGCGTGTTGCCATAATACCTGGCGCAAATCGCATCGAGCACATCGCCATCTTTGGTGCGGTATTTCATTTTCCAGTTCTCATGTAGCGAAGCGACAGGACATCAAACAAGCCTCGCCAGTGTCGAGAGTGCGGCCAGGGCAAGGCCCAGACCGCCAAAACCGCCCTGATCCTCGCCGTATTCCTTGAGCGTCATTGAGAATTTGATCACGCGCGGGCTCCCGTTGCCCAGAAGTTCGCTCCTGGTCTCATCGATCTTGAGGATCACCCAGCTGCCGAGCACAAGGCCGCCGTATCCCTCCAGCAGCACCAGGGGCTTGCCGCGCGCCGCCTGGGCACGCATCGCATCCACCTGGTATGGCCCGCCCTTCCAATGGGGCAGGATTTCGCCCGAGAGCGTGATCTGGTCGGCCCCTGGCCCCAGATATTGCTGAGCCGGCTTGCGGCCGACCCGGTCGAGCTGCTTCCAGCGATATCCCGAGCTGCGCTTGAGCTGCTGATAGGCGGCGGTATCCAGCATGAAGGGATAGGCGCCGAGCATCATCATCACTTTGGTCATGCCCCGACCTCATGTGAGCTGCGCGATAGGTCAATCATGCCTGACCTCAAGCAGCGAAGCGATAGGTCAATCATGCATGAGCCTCCTCAGGTCGGCTTGCGCCCGCTCCTCGGCGGCGATGAGCTCCTGGCGCACAGTGTCGTGCACCTCCTCCATGTCCACGCGGCCATCAAAGCTCAGGGGCATGTTGTATTGGGGCGAAAGCGTTATGGCCGCGCGCTGCATGGTGGGGCCAGAAGCCGCCGCGACATCGGCCAGCGCGGGCACCGGGCTGGTGCCCGGCCCTTCAAACCCAGCGGCGCTTATCAGGGCGCTCGTGCGGCTTGCCATGTCGAGCATGGAGCGCAGCGCGCGGTTATGGGCGATGAAGCCGCCCTCGGTGGCATAGCGCAGCTCGGGGCCTTGCTCGCCGGTCAAGAGCCAGCCGGGCCTGTACCAGCCGCCGCTCGCACGCGCCTGGATCGGCGCAGGTGCTGCCGAAAGCGCCACGTTGACCCTGGCATTACCGGGCAGCGCGCTGCGGATCGCGGTGCTCATGGCGGCAGCGGCGGCGCGGACCTCGCCGATCCGGGCGCGAATGCCCGCCGCAATGGACCCCGCGATCCGCGCGCCCTCGGCGGTCAGGTCAACCTGCGCGACCGCTGCAACGATCTGCGCAATCATCGCCTGTACGACGGTCAGGGTTTCGTTGGCCGCCGCCGCAAGCGCGGGAAAGCGCGCCTCCAGATCGCTGGCGGCACGGGCAGCCTCGAGCAGGGTTTCCGGATTGGCGATCTCAGTAGCGACCTCGGCGGCGGGCGCATTTCCCCTGGCCGCCGCGATATCTTCCAAGAGCGCCAGCATGTCCTCGGCGCGGTTGACCTCGAACGAATTGAACCAGGCATCCTGCTCGGTTGCCACCTTCGCCGCCAGACGTGCCTTGACCTCCTCCAGCCCGATCAGTCCGGCACGATATTGATTGACCAGATCGATCCCCTCCTGCCACTGGCGACCGAAGGCGCCGCCGGCACGGTTTTCCAGCCGCACATCCAGGCTTTCTCCGGCATCTGTGAACAGCGCCTTGAGGTCTGGCAGGTCGGGGATAATCGCCCCCCAGTCCCAATCCGGCAGCACGTCAGCCCAGGAGAAATCCAGCCAGGCGCGGATATCGAGCGCGTGGATCACGTCGCTCCATTCAAAGGCGTCCACCCAGGAGGCCAGGTTCAGCCGTTCAGCCACCCAATTGCCCCAGGTGAACGGCGCAGTGATAATCCCCTGCCAGTCGAACTTGTCGATCCAGTCTTTCAGGTTCAGCCGCTCGGCAACCCAATTGGCCCAGGTCAGCGGTGTGGTGATGATGTCAGACCATTCGAAGCCGTCCACCCAGGAGGCCAGGTTCAGCTTTTCGGCGATCCATGTGCCCCAGGAAAGCGGGTCGAGCCAGTCGGCCCATTTCAGCGCGGCGGTGACGAAATCATCCCAGGACAGTTTGGGGATATAGTCGCCCCATTTGATGCTGGAAATCCCGTTCCAGAGCTTGCTGGCAATGCCGGTGATGAAGCCGGTAACGGCCTTCCAGGCATCAGCCAGGTCCTCGGATCTGACCAGGCCCGCCCATGCGAGCGGGCTGAGCGCATCCCAAAGATTGCCCAGCACGCGGCCCAAGAAGCCGGTGACCGCGCTCCAGGCGGATCGCAGGCCGTCAAGGGTCAAAAGACTCGCCCAGTCAAAGCCGGTCACGCTCTCCACCGCGCTGGCGATCCACTCCACCGCACGCCCAAAGGTATCGGTCACCTGCCTCCAAAGGTTCTGGAAAAAAGCCGAAATCGGCGCCCAATATTCATAGATCAGCCAGGCGGCAGTAGCGATCCCCATGATGATGGCGCCGATGGGGTTGGCGATCAGGGCGCGGCCGATCCACACAATGGCACGGCCGACAATGGGCAGGACAACCCGGCCGAGCCAGCCAAACAGCCGACCGGCACCGGAAATCACCTTGCCGACCCCGCGCAGGGCGAGGCCAAACCGGGTGGCGGTGTAGGGCCAGTTGACAATCACCCTTGGGCACCGGTTCGAATCATTTTTCGCCAGCGCCAGGCAATTCTGCGCAGACAGGGTGGCCCCCTTTCAAGCAGAATTAACGCCGCGATGGCGAAAAATGGTCGAATCTCGCTGGGACGCGGCGCATTTTGCCGGAGAAATCCGGTGTTTCGCCTTCCGATCCACCAGATCGCGGCGCCAAAACACCGGATTTCTCCGGCAAAATGGGCACGCGCCGGTGCGCAAGGGTGATCGTCAACTGGCCCTAGCTCATCACCGCCCAGCTGCTGACAAGGGCGCCAAGCCCCAGAAGCACCGGCGCCGCCACCGCCGCCAGCGCGCCCAGGGCCGCAACCACCACACCGATCCCGGTGACCAGCTTCGGGTGGGTGTCGATCCATTCAAAAGCGCGGGCGATGAAGGCCTCCACAACCGGAACGAGGCGCTTGACTACCGGCAGCAGGCGGTCGCCGATCTTCGCTTTCAGCGCGTCGATTTTCTGACCAAGCAGCACCACTGTGCTATCCCAGTTATTGTCCGCCGCGCGCGCCATCGCCGCCGTGTAATCTTTTCCCTGGGCGGCGGCCTCTTCCAGCGCGGCGGCATTGGCGCGCACCGCTTCCTCCTGACCGTAGAGCGCGTTGATCATTTTCATCGCCTCATCGGTGCCAAATGCCTCCTTGATCTGGGCGGCCTCGAAGGCGTCGAGGGTTTCGCCATAGCGTGCCTTGAGGTCGGCGAGGATATCGGGCATGGCGCGTAGCTGGCCGTTTTCGTCCAGAACCCGCACACGCACGGGATTGTCGGTTTCCGCCGAAAGCCTGGCGAATGCCGCATCGGCCCTTGCCGCATTGGTGGCAAAAGCCCTGAGCGCCGTGCCGCTTTCGCCCGCGCTCATCTGCTGCTGCATCATGCCCAGAAGCGCCAGCTGCTCGGTCATCTTCATGCCCAGATTGACCGCCCCGGCCCCGGCGCTTTCAATGGCCTGTTGCATCGCCGCGCCGTCGGTCTTGAACTGCTGCACCGAGGCCGAGAGTGCCGCGCCGAACATGTTGCCGAAATCGGCGTCCGACATCAGCGCATACTGATCCTTGAAAATCCCGTAAGAGGTGGCAAACAGTGAGGTCATCTGCTCGGCCTGGGCCTTGGTCGCCTTGGCCACAAGAACGGCGGCGGCAGTCATGTCGGCAACGCCCTGATCCGTGAGCGAGCTGATCCCCGACTTGATATCATAGGAAGCGCGCACAAAGGCATCCGCCGTGATCCCGGCAATCCGGGTCTGCATCTCATAGCCGCGCTGCACCACCGCATCGAGGTCGCGCACACCCAGAGTGGCCAGCTCGCCCCTGGCGCGCTCGACCGCGCGGATGCTGTCGGCGAAGCCGGTGACCAGGCGCTCGGCGCCGTAAGCGATCCCGGCGGCGGCAGTGCCGCCTCCGGCCAGCTTCACCGAGAGCTTCAGACGCTTGTTCATCCGCTCCGAGGCCCTGGCGATTGTGCGCTCCACATCGCGCAGGGGCGCGGTGAGCTTGTCGCCAAGGCGCACCAGGACATCGACACCAACCGAAGGGATCATCGCGCTTCCCGCTCCTTCTCAAGGTAGGTTTTGGCGTCCTCGAAAATCTCGAGGAGCTCTTCCACCGGCATGCCGTCGATCTCGGACGGCTGCCAGTGGAAATGGCGGCTCATGAACAGGGCGACCGGGCGCAGCCTTACGGGGTCTGTTCCCCCGATACGCCCATAAACTCCCCCACCTTGGCGCTCACCGCTGCGAAATCCTCGGTGTCGAGTTCTTCGACCAGCCTCGGCGGCACCTCGGCCAGATCGGCGATCATGTGAATGGATTTTTCCATGTCGTCCTTGTGCTTCTGGGCCTTTTTCATGTCGCGCATTTTCGGGCGGCGGATGGTGATCTCGGTGATCTCTTCGCCCTCGAAGGTGAAGGGGTATTGCAGGGTGATGGTTTCCATTTTCGCCTCCTCAGCGTGCGATATTGGCGCGGTGTTCGCTCAGAAGGTCACGCCCCCTGACCCGGAACACCATGTTTTCCTGGTCGATCTCGAAGAGCTCCACCCCGTCCCGCTCTCGCTTGTAATAGCGCAGGCTCATGTCGAGCTTGAGCGGCACGCCCTCGCCGTCCTTCCACTCGCCCTCGTCCAGCACCTTGACGAAGCCGCGCATCTTGATGTTGTGCGCATGGGTGGTGCCATCGCCATCCTCGGTAGAACCCTTGACGGTGAAGGGGATGAGCGCGCCCTCGGTGATGTCGAGGGTCTCATAGAGGTGGGGATCAAAGCCCTCGAAGCTCAGCTTGGCGGTCAGCGCTCCCGCCAGCCGCGCCAGGCGCACATCAATCGGCCCGGCCATGCCCGCCGCGTTGAATTCGCGGGTGGCGACTTCGATCTTGGGCACCTCGGCCGCCGAGATCAGCCCGGCATAGCCATAGCCATCGACAAAGCCGTTCATGTATTTCAGAAGATCACGCATTTTTCAGGCCCTCCTCAGGCTGCATTCGGCAGAACCTCGGTGAGGTAGCCGTTGTTGATCATGGAGCGGAAAGTGATGTGCTCGGCGGTGGGGGTCTCGACCCAGTCGAAATTGAAATAGACCTTTCCGGCCTCCAGCGCTTCGGGGCTGTTGAGATCGGGATCGGCCCAGCATTTGAAGCCCGCCAGCGCGCCCACGGTGATCAGATGGCGGCCGTACGCATTCACCCCCTCGACAACATCCTCGAAATAGGTGCGATCCGCATTGCGGTCCACGGCCCAGAAATGCGCCCGCATGATGCTCTCGCCCACCATGTCGGCAATCCGGCGGCGCTTGAGCATGGCCCATTTGGGATCAGCACTCAGCGTGCGGTTGCCCCAGAGCCGGAACCCATCGCGCTGGATGATCGTGGTGACTTCGTTTTCGTTGAGGATATTGGCTCGCGACGTGGCATCGCCCAAGGTGAAGTCAACCGGCCGGGCCGTGCCCAGGATGCCGTCGATCAGCCGGTTCGAGGGCGAATGCCAGAAGCCGCGCTCGGCGTCGGATTTGGCGATCACGCCCATGACACGGGCCGAGGCCGGGCGGATGGTTTCGGTGGAGCTGGCCGTATCCCAGACCCTGACCCACGGGTCGATCAGCATGGCGCGATCCGATCCGAAATTCGCGCGGTAAGCGATGGCGTCCGCATCATTGGAGTTGGGGCCGTCCAGATAATAGGTCGCGCCGAGCTTTTCGGCCACGGCCTCGAACTCGCTTGCCAGGGCCAGGTTCTGGCTGAACTCCGGCGCCCCGAGCAGCTTGGGCTTCACGCCCAGTTCGTTCTCGGAGGCGAGCAATGCCTGAAGCCCTTCGGGCTGGCCGGTCACCGGGTCCGTGCCGCCGATCACATTGGACAGCGTCACCGCGTCGTCAGCATCTTCGGCCACGCGCACCACCACGATGATGGCCCCCACCTGGTCGAAGATGTCGTCGATGGCGGCGGGCAGGGTGCCGCCCTCGCCAAGCCCGGCCGCATCAGCGCGGCGCCCGGCGATCAGCACCGGCTTGTTGATCGGAAACTTGGTGTTGTCAGCGTTGGGGGCGGTCCCCACCAGACCGATGACGGAGCTTTTGACGGTACGGATCGGGCGTGTGCCGGTGTCGATTTCGACAACCTCAACGCCATGGAGAAATTGCTCGGGCATGGTTATGCACCTCCGTTGATCAGAGCAAGGGCGTCGGCGAAGGCTGCCTCGGCCTGGGATTTGGCGCTGGTGAGCGCGGTCTGGATTTGGGTCTCGATGTCGGGGGCGGTGTCGGGAATGGCGGTGATGGCGGCGCTTGCCTCGGCTTCGAGCGCGCCGATCAGCAGCGCGACCTGGCGGTAGGCGGCGGCCTTGGCGGCGATCTCGGCCAGGAGACCCGCCTGGTCGAGACCACGCGCGGTGGCTTCGCGCTCGATCAGGGCCAGTTCGGCGGCGTCGGCGCCCGCCGGATCGCGGGCGATTTCCTCCTTGATCCGGTATTCGGCCAGCTTGCCCGCCGATGCGCTGGCCAGCCGGGCGCGGTAGCTGTCGGCCACGCGCGCCACCTCAGAGCGGGCAGTGGCCTTGAGGGCATCGCCGATCACGGCAGCGGGCACCCCAGCCTCGCGCAGGGCGGGGAGGGCGAAGTTCACATAGGATTTCCCCTCATGCTCGAGTGTCACTTCCAGGTCGAGAATTGCGGTGTTCATGTCAGCCTCCGGGTATCAGTTCATCAGCAGGCGACCCGCGCTTGCGGTGGGATCGGCCACAAGGGCGGCTCCGCCTGCGAAGGTGTTGTTGGTGTGCGAGACGATTGCCGCGCTTGATGCCGCCGCGCCGATGGCCACGACATTGCCGCTCAGGTTGCAGCCCGAAATCGCCATGCTCACCGCCTGTGCGCCGATCCCGGTGACAATGTTGCGGGCAACATCACCTGCGTCGATGGTGGCGGGGCCGAGCACTTCGCAGGCGCCCATCTCGATCTGCCGGATGCCCCCGTGGGAGAAGCCGATCAGGCTGCCGGCCACTCCCGAGAAGGGCAGCGCGGCATTATCCTTGGTGCCGGACAGGTCAATGGTCACATTGGTGAACCGCACCGGCTGGCGCTGGTCGGTAAACTGATAAAAGCGGTTGGCGGTTGCATCGGCATATACCGCCGGTCGCAGGATCGCGGGCGGATCGGCCGGGTTGAGCCAGTAATCCTTGCGGTAGATGGTAAGTGTGCGCCCCCGCAAGGGGATATCCGCCGTAATCTCATGCACCTTGCCCGGCGCCAGCCGGACGGTGACACAGGCATTTGCCGGTGATGCACCGATCAGTTCCCCGATCGTCTTGAACGTGCCCCCGGATACGCGCGTCGGATCAGCCTCGTCCGGGTCCACGGTGCCGACGAAATTGCCCTCTTGCGCAACGACCCCCCTGAGGTCTCCGGCCAGCGCGTCGTACCCCGTCTGCGCGGCTGCCAGGGCGTCGTCGATCTCGGCCTTCTTGCCGTTATAGGCCGCCGCGGCGCCGTTGAGCGCGGCGATTGCCTCGGTGAGTTGTTCGGCTGTGGTGGTCATGTCTGTCTCCTCAATAGGCGCCATGCAGGGCGCGGATGCGCTCGGCCTGGCGGAATTGTTCGATATGCAGGGTGGCGAGATTGCGCAGGGTGACGACGGCGAGGTCAAAGGCCACATCGTCCGGCGCGTTCACCACCACCACGCCTTCCCTGATCCGGTCGAGCACCAGCACCTGGTCGAGCAGATAATCGACGGCGCCGGTCTGGCGAGGGCTCACATCGGCCCCCGCCCAGAGGAAGATCATGTCGCCCTCGGCGTCGAAGAAGCCGATCTCGCGCACCCAGAAGGCGGGGGTGGTATCGGCATCGAATTCGGCGCTGATCCGCCAGGCGTTCTCATCGGCGATGTGACGCCGGGTGATCGGAACACGGGCCAGTTCGTGCTTGAGCGCGCTCTGGCCGTAGCCCGGATCATAGGCAGCGCCATTGCCGTCGCCCATCGCCACATGGGTGATCTCGACCCTGGTCTGGGTCGCCACCGCCGCATTCAGCTTGGCGTGGCCGGTGTCGGTAATGAGGATCGTGCCATCACTTGGCATAGGCGGCTCCTTCTCTGGGGGTGAGTTGGAAAGTGGCGGGGTGGCTCTGGCGGGCGTCGAGCCCGACTTTCAGCGCAAGGCTCACGCGGGGCATGTGCGGGCGCGGCTGTGGTGCAAGCGCCTGACCGCAGCGGGTGCGGCGTCGAAGGCCGGGGGCAAGACCGGGGCTGCTTTCGATTGCCTGGATGCGCGGCTGTGGCAGCAATTCCCCGGCGCGCCGCCGCCGCTGACGCAGGCCTGCCCCGGCGGTGGTGGTGACATTGAAGCTCTCGCCGATCCGCAGGCTGAACCGCGCCCGCACCGGCTTCACATTCTCGATCAGGCGCCTGACATGCGCCAAGAGCGCCGCGTCGATCTGAAACCCCGCCGCCAGCACATCCTCGCCATAGGCGTCAATGCGGAAGGTGTAAGGCGTGCCGCCCTCTTCCCAGGCCTCCACCAGGTCGATCCGAAACCCGAGCGCGCCCAAAGCGATCTTTACGGATTGCCTTGTGCCCTTGAGGTGATGCACGGAAATCGCCGAGCGGATCACTTCGCGCTTCACCGCCTCGGGCCAGTCGCTTTCCCAGATTTCCACCGAGAAGGCCCAGGCGAGCCAGGGCAGGAGATCGACCGGGCAGGTATCCACGTTCCAGAGCGTGCCGATGGGGGCTGCGATCCCCTCCTTGCGCTCGGCCATGACAGTCTCGAGCGTGCGGCTGAGTGGGGTGGCGCTGGGGGGCAGGAGCGTGCGCGACTCAGACATCGCGGCCTCCCACGGTGACGATGAGCGCGTTGCAATGGGCCGCAGTGTCGGGCGGGATCACCAGAGAGGCGGCGGGCGATGTGATCGCCACGTCCTGCACCCCCTCGCAATAGAGCGCCGCATGCAGCCCCGCGAGCGTGATGTCATGGCCCAGGCGGTGATGCTCTTCGACAAAGGCCTGTGCCGAGGCGAGCGCTGCCTGGCGCACGATTTCGCCGTCGGGGCCATCGTAGAGGGTGAGCTCGGCCTCGACCGTAAAGGTCTGGATATTGGCCGCCTCCACCAGCACATGATCGGTGAGCGGGCGGCGCGGCTGGAGGGTCTCCTCCACTGCCGCCAGCAGCGCGGCATCGGGCGTGCCGTCGCCCTCGCCTGAAAGCACGATAACGCGCACCTCGCCGGGGGTGGCGGTCTCGAGGATCGCCACATCCTTGACCAGGGGAGAAGCGGAAAGCGCCCAGAAGGTATAGGAGCCGAGCGAGCCAGCGGTAGTGAAACCCTCGGGCGCGAGCTGGATGCGGGCGCGCAGGCGCCTGTCGTCCTCCAACAGTTCGGGGATCGGTGGGGTGGCGGTTGGGTCGGCCTCCTGGATTACCTGGCGGGTGATGCCATAAAAGGCGGCGAGATGGTCGAGCATGGGGCCTTCGGCAAAGGCCAGCAGGTTGCCCTTGCCCGCGTCCTGCACGGCGGCGCGCAACAGCAGCTCGCGGTAGCTGTCCTCCTGCAAGAGCTGCACCAGCGGTTCGCTCTCCAGCTCCAGCGCGGCCGTGAGACCGGCCACATATTCCGCGTCGCCAAATTCCCGCGCCAGCTCCAGCAGCCGCGCCTTGCGGGCGGCAAGGATTGCCTCGAAATCCGGCTGTTCTATAATTTGCGGCGCCGGGAGCTAGGAGAGATTGATCGCGGTGAAGCTCATATCACCACCCCGTCAAGCGTAATCTCGCGGCCTTCGGGCAGGTAGATGCCATCCACCATGATCGAGAGGCGACCTTCCTCCATTTCCTCGGGCAGGGCCTCAGCCTGAATGCGGGTCACGCGCAAGCGCGGCTCCCACTTGCGCAGGGCATCGACCGAGGTCGCGTAAATCTGGGCAAGCGTGAGGGGCGTGAGGTTCTGGTCGATCAGATCCATGAGGTCTGATCCGTAATCGCGGCGCATGACGCGACTGCCAACCGGCGTGATCAGGATATCGCGCACCGACTGGCGCAGGTGATCGAGCCCATCCACGGCGCGGCCATTACGCATATCGAGGCCGGTAAAGCTCATTGTGCGCCCCCGGTCACACCACCGCTATCGCCGGGATGTCTATGCGCTTTCAGGCTGATCCCATCGGCAATCACGTCGCCGTTGACGGTGACGTTGCCCGGCGCAGTGATCGCGATATTGCCGCCGTTGATCGTGATCTCGACCCCGCCAGGATAAACTGCCTTGTAGGTGCCTTCGCCGGCATGCGCGGCGTTCTGGCCATTGGCAATGGCGCAGACGATGACACCCTGGCGCAGATCGCCCGATCTGGAGGCGACAACCACCTCCTCGCCGATTCTGTAGCCCGAGCTCACATGCGCATCCCCGGCCCGAGGCGTGCCCATGCGCAGCCAGCCGGTAAGCAGCTCACCGATGCGCACCCGCGCCTTGGGCGGATTTGCGTAATCTACCTGCTCCACCACGCCCACCTGGATCACGCCTGCAATACGGCGATCATTCTCATTGGTGTTGAAATCGCTCATGCCGCATCCCCTGCAAGCGAGGCGTAAGTGCCCACATGATCGGGGCCGATCTCGGGCGCCTGGCCAATCAGAAGATCGGGCCGAGCACCTGGCCCGGCATGGGCGGCAATCGTGGCCTCCACGGTAAAGCGTAGCGCGCTCACGACCTGCGTTTCCCGGATCACATCGCGCCAGTCGGTCAGAACGAAGCGGGCCTTTTCGCTGAAGGACCCCATCGGGGTATCTGGGTCGAAGGCCAGATGCACCGGCGCGGCCACCAGGTCGGCGATCAGCGGCTCGACCTCCAGCGCATCGACCTCACCGGCGCGCAGCTCGGCACGCACCACGCCGGTGAGCGTAGCCTTGCGCGCCCAATCGCCCTCGATCCCGCCCGCCGGGGTGAACTTGATCTGCTCGACCGCGACCACCACCGCTTGGCCATCCCAGGCCGTCGCCAGGGCCTCGGGCAGCGTGGATGCGAGGCGGGCATGCATCTCGGAAGCAAAGCGGCTGCGCAGGCGCATGGTAGCTCTCTCAAACTGCCATCATCGAGAGCGCGCCCAGACGCGCCTCGGTGGGCGGAGTTTCACCCGGATCGTCGGGGGTGAGCAGGCTCACCAGTTCTTCGAAACGGGCATTCAAATTCTTGACTTTCTCCTCGACCTCACCGGCGTCGAGAAAGCGGTATTCGACCGATCCTTCCATCCGCCCCACCTTGGCCGCGCCATCGAGCGCGAAGGTGTTGAGCCAGGGAAAAGCACTGGCCAGGGCGCGCAAAGTGAGCGCCTCGGCCCATTGTTCCTCAAGCCCGGCAGGCGCGACGGTGCGGCCGGTGGCACGGGCGAGATCGCGTTCTGCGATCCCGATATGCCGGACAAGCAAGGCCTCGGGCACCTCTTGGGGGAGGTTGGCAAAGGTCCTGATATCGTCCGGCATGATGCTCATGGCTGCGCCCTCCTTTTCGCCTGTCGCTTCGCTGCTTGAGGCGCGGCTTACTCGCCGAGCACGGCAAATTGCTTTACCGCCACCTCGAAATCGAAAGCCATGTCGAAGGTGTATTCCAGCGCCCGCTTGCGCTGGTGATAGGAACGATCCCTGCGAATATCCGTGTGCAGGCCATAGACCAGGTTCTTCAGCGGCGTGAACGCCACCGCGCCCTGCGGCATCATCGGATGGGTCTCGATATTCTTGCCCCGGAAGCGGCGCGCCGGGCTGCCGGACTGGACCTCGTGGCCGGTGACCGGTGCATTGATTTCCTCGCCATAGGCATCGGCATCCGCTTCGTTCATGATGAAAGAGGAGGTTGCGCGCACGCGATCATCCGAGGCTTCCATGATCGCCTTCAGCGAAAACACCCAGCCATTGGTGGCCGGGTCGATACCGACCTTGGGCGTATTCGCGGCATCGCGCATGATCTGGAGCCAGCCCTTGTTGAGCCGGATGAACCTGGCCGCGCGGTCCGCCCCCGTGCCGTCATCGGCCACGCCGTTGAAGCCCAGATCGACGATATCGTTGCCCAGCCGGGTATTGAACCCGGCTTCGACCTCTTTCTGAAGGTTCGGGTTATCCTTGTTTTCGCGCAGAAAATCGAGCGTGAGCGAGGCAAAGAGCTGAGCGTCGAGCGCAACCAGCTTGCAGCCGAATTCGTTTGCGCCGGTCAGATCGCCATTGTCGGGCTCCTGCCCCTGGGGCACGCGCACCAGCTGGCGGCGCGCGATATCCATCACGTCCACATCGCGGGTCAGCCGGCGCATGCGGATCGTGGTAACCTTCTTGAGAAAAGGATCGGCGAAAAGCATGGTGATCAGCTTGGCGGCTTCCTGGGGCTTGAGCCCGCCGCCATTGCGCAGGTCCTCGGGCTCGATCAGCCCCTTGGCGAGCGCGACGAAATCATGCATGCGCTGGCCGGATTTCAGGGTGATGATGCTCATGCGAAGCTCTCCTCGGTGCTGCCCATCGCCGGGTCGGTTTCGGTCACGCCCTTGGCGAGCGCCTTGGTGATCTTGTCATCAATCTGGGCTTCCAGCGCTTTGAGCCCCTTGGCGATGGCCGCCTCAACGTCGGTTTCATCGCCACCGGCCTCAGGCGCAGGGGCGGGATCGGCGGCGGGTGCCGGTGCGTGGGCGGGATCGGCACCCCCGCCCACGCCTGCGGATTTCAGGGCTTCGGAAAGCGCCGCGCCCAGCTCGCTCTTGAGCGTGTCGCGCACGATTTCCCGGACTTCTTCCTTGTCCATGTCGGTCTCCTCGATAGGTTCTTGGTGTGTGGGGGGGGCGCCAGTCAGTGCCTTGATCAGACGTTCGACCCAGCCAGGCGCGGCGTCCTTGGTTTTTTCGGTATAACGGGGGGCGGCCGGGTCATCCGGCTGCGGCTCCACGCGGGCAATCCCGGCGAGCGAAATGCCGGTCAGATCGCCGGATTTGAGCTGCTTCCAGAGATCGGGATCGCCGATCTGAATGCCAACCGCCCATGCGCCTTCAGGCTCGCCGGGAAACAGCGGATCATTCTTGCGCACCAGCCAGCTTTCGGCCACAAACGCCATCTCGGCGGTGAAGGAATGCTCGGTGTCGATGTTTTGCAGCCGTCCTTCGCGCATGAATTCCGCCTGGGCCTTGCGGATCGTGGCCGCATCGGCCGTGTCGCCATGCGCGTCCTCCTGGTCGGGGGCGTAGACGATACCATAGGCGCGCATCATTTCCTCGTCGGTCTTGACAATCTCGAATGTCGAGACGCGCTGGCCCTTGCCGGTGGTTTTGAGGGTCAGGCCCTTGCCTGTCGCTGGTGTCTTGACCAGCGACAGGAAGCTGACGGAAAGATCTTTGAGTTTGGCCAAGAGAGCGGCTCCGGGGTTGAGTGGCTGCGTGTTGAAATCACTCTTGCCCGAGTGTCCCGCCTTGTGCCAGACAGGGGGGAGGCCTCCTGTTTATATCTAAACTTTCAATGGCTTGGGGGAATATCGCCGCCCCGCTCTGGCCGGTATGCCAGGGCCATGAGCAATGCCAGTTCCAGCCAGCGCGCCTCAGATGCGCCGACTATCGAAGTCGTGAAATCAGACCTTGAGGGCCTGCTGAATACGCGCGCCGAGGTCGGGTTGGATGGTGAATTCATCTGGCCCATTGAGCCGCGCGCCCTGGCAACGCTGTATCGCGCCAGTGCCGAACATTCCCGCGCCATCCATGTGAAGGCCGAGAGCGCCTTTGGCGGCGGGCTGATCGGGGAAGCGGGCCGGATCGAAGCCCTGTGCGGCACCGGTGCAACCGAGCTGTTCATCACCCTTGGGCTCGATCTGGAAACCTACGGCAACGCCTTCTTGCAGGTGATCCGCTCGCGCGACGGTGAACGCATCCTCGGCCTGCGCAGGCTTCCCGCGATCACCATGAGCCGGTTTCGCGCAGGCTTCCTCCAGCGAGTGGCGAACCCGAACGGTGGCACGCGCAAGATCACCTTCACCGCGCGCGAAATCATCCACCTGCGCGAGCCCTGCCCGATGGGGCGCCACTACGCCTATCCCACCTGGATTGGCGCCGAGGGGATGCTCGAGCTGGCGCATGCCGCTACCCGCTACAACGCCGCGTTCTTCAAGAATAACGCGATCCCGGAATACGCCATCACCTTCAGGGGGGTGACGCCAACAGCCGCCCAAAAGGAAGCGATCCGTGACTTTTTTCGCAACGATTTCCAAGGCATGGACAATGCCCATCGCACCCTGATCCTGACCTCTGGCGAAGAGGGGGAAGTGTCAATCGACAGGCTGACCGCCGATGTGAAAGATGGCGACTTCCTCAAGCTGATCGACGCCGCGCGCGACCGCATCCCGGTGGCCCACGGCACCCCGCCGCGTATCCTCGGCATCATGACCGCCGGCCAGCTCGGTGGCGGGGGCGAAGTATCCGGGCAGCTGTTCATCTTCGAACACCTGACCCTGAAACCCCGCCGCCGCCGCATGCTCGACCAGCTGCGCCCGCTCCTCAAAGAGCTGGGTCTGGCGCCGGGCGATCCTGACGTGGGGCTCACCGAGGGGCAGGTTGCGTTCCGCCCGCTCGATCTTACCCCGCCCAAGGACGACGCCGAGAACCTTCCCGAACTGGTGCAGGCGGGCATCGTCACCCAGGAGGAGGCCCGCGCGCTTCTGCCCGCTCTGGCGAACATGGCCGGAGAGGCCTCAGACGGCGCAGGAGCGCCGATTGTCCGTTCGGCTCCCACTACCCAGGTTCAGGCGCTTGCGGCGCTGCTGGCGCGTTTCTGAGGGGCTCGGCGGCAATGGCAAAGCACCTCGAAGACAGGAAGAGCGCAGGAGAGGCCCATGGAGAGTCGAAAACCGCTCGCCGCACCCCTGGCGCCAAAAAAGACAAAAGGGCCATTTCTCGGCCCGCTCCGGCTCCCTCCGGGGCCATCAGGGGCCGCGGCCGCCCGCCCAAATACACCGAGGCGCAACGCGAGCAGGCCTATCTGGAGTTTCTGGCGGGCGACAGTTCCACCGAAATCGCGGCCCGGATCGGATGCAGCCCGCGCACGGTGCGCCACTGGATCGAGCGTGGCGGCTGGATGAGCGAACTGCGCAAGCGGCGCGAAACCGCAACCGGCCTGGAGGAGCAGATCTTTCGCCTCAGTCGCGTCAAGAACCCCAGCAATGCCCAGGCGCAACGGATGGCCATGCTGACCAAGGCGCTGGAACGGCTCAAGAAATCCGCGCCCAAGCCCAAGCCGCGCCCCATCGTGGCAAATGCTGTGTCCAGCGAGGCGCTGGCGCGCGTGCTTGATCCCGAATACGGGCTCTATGGCTACCAGGTTGAATTCCTGGAAAGCGAAGAGCGCTTTCGCATCATCCTCAAGGCTCGCCAGATCGGGTTTTCCTATGTGGTCGGGCTGGCCGTGCTGCTCGGCGCGATGGCAGGACGCCCGCAAATCGTGGTCTCGGCATCCGAGCGCCAGGCCCAGATCATCCTCGGCTATGTGCGCCACCACGCAGCGCGGCTTGATGTGTTGCCGGAGGACGACAAGGCCAACAAGATCACCGTGATGGGGGCCGATATTGTCGCGGTTTCCACCAATTTCCGCACCGCCCAGGGCTGGCCCGGCGATGTCTGGCTCGATGAGTTTGCCTGGGTGCGCAACCAGCGCATGCTCTGGGCGGCGGTAATCCCCTCGATCACCGCCATCGGCGGGCGCGTCACGGTGTTTTCCACGCCGTTCCTGCCGGGATCACTGTTCTGGGAGATCGCCACCAACCACAAGAACAGGCACGATCACTGGTGGCGCAAGACCATCACCATCGAAGACGCCATTGCCCAGGGCATGCCGCTGCCCGGCGGGCTCGATGAGCTGCGCCTGCTTTTCGACAGCGAAAGCTGGGCGATGTTCTACGAATGCCAATGGGCCGAAAACGGCTCTGCGCTCCTCTCCTGGGAGCTCTTGCATTCGCTCACCACCGAGCGGATCATCCGCGCCAATTTCGGACGCCTGCGCGGCGGCGTGGATGTAGGGCGGATCAATGACCGCACCGCCATTGCCCTGGTCGGTCAGGAGCATGAGCACGCGAAATGGAAGGATCGCTATGCGCTGATCCACCATGAGATGCACAAGGGCCTGCCCTTTGATGCCCAGAAAGCGCGCATCCATGAGGTTGATGGCCGCTTCGATGTCGAAAGCTGGAAGGTGGACAAGACCGGCCTGGGCATGCAGCTCGCCGAAGAGCTCCAGCAGGCCAAGTGAAATGTTGCCGTTGTATGAAGGATCGGACTATGGTCTCAGTTGCCGTCCATAACCATCTTTTTGAAGCTGTCTCGCATGCTTGGCGCCAGGCGTTGTAATCAGAACCCAGGTTGCAAAAGCGGTCTTGTCTTTTCCTTCAGTGCCGGCAAGTGCTTCGATTCCCAATTCCGCAAGTGAAATGAAAAACCGTGCTTCTCCTACGGTCGGACGGCATTTCGGGTCGTAATCTGCGCGTTTTCGGGCTTCCTGTAGCTGTACGAAGCTGTCGGCAAAATCCTTGATCCTGTCTGGGAAACCAATGTTTTTTGCGCCTTCACAGGCACTCAGAGCCGGCCCGATGAATTTGAACAGTTGAGATAAGTGGATTATCCGCTCCCCAATCGGCAGGATTGCCGGGAAAGGAGCGAAGAAGATGACGCGACGACCGAGACGGAACCACAGCCCTTCGTTCAAGGCGAAGGTCGCGTTGGCGGCGCTGAAGGGCGACAGGACGATGAGCGAACTGGCCAATCAGTTTGATGTTCACCCGAACCAGATCAAGCAATGGAAGGATCAGCTCCTGGCCGGCGTTGC
>JALWTH010000114.1 GCA_027082975.1 Paracoccaceae bacterium
GTACTGGACGATCGCGACCACGTTGCCCGAACCGCTCTGGGTGGTGGAGCTGGTATTGCCGTTGCCGAACTGGATCACGGCGGCGGCATTGCCGGTGCCGGTCTGTTCGAGCTCGGCGTCGTTGTTGGTGCCGAACTGGGCCACGCCGCCGACATTGCCATCGCCGAGCTGGTCGATGGTGGCGCCGTTGTTGATGCCGCTCTGGCCGACGGCGCCGACATTGCCGTTGCCGTCCTGGAGCAGGATGGCTTCGTTCCACAGGCCGCCCTGATCGACGATGATGGTGTTGAAATTGCCCATCTGGCCGCCGCCGATGGCATTGCCCCAGCCCCACTGGGTGACGTTGACGCTGTTGCCGCCGGCGAGGGCGGGGGCGGCGGTGGCCGCGACGATCAGGGAGAAGGCGGCGGTCTTGAGGGTGGTAGCGAAGGTCATTGTTTCGTTCCTTTCAATATGTGTTGCGAATGTCTCGCGGGTTGCAGGTCGTTTGCTTCGTTGCTTCGTTGCTTCGGCCCGTGCCCCGCGTCTGGTCTGTTTGCTCGGGAGCGTTGCGCCGATGGCCAATTCATGCCCCCGGTCCGGCGAGCTAAACAATATCGCCCCCCCGTCATCGCCTGACAGCGGCGCGGCGCGGGGCTGTTATCCGATAACAAGCGTGAAAAGTGCCTGTTGTCAGTAGGTTGCGGGATTCGCCGGTGGCGCGGCCGGCTATGGGCGCGGGGGCCGGGCAGCGCCGGAATCCGCGCTTGGCACCGGAGCGGGGCGGCTTGCGGGGGCAGATTGGGCGACGGTTATCCGATAGCGTGGCGTGCCGGGGGCGAGGAGAGGAGGATTCGCCGGGCGGCGGCAGGCGGGGATTCGGCAGGCGGGCGCGTGCGGGGCCGACTCAGCCCTTTTGCGAATCGCCCTTCGCCCATTGCGCGCGCTTGCGATAGAGGGTCGAGGGGGCCACCTCGAGCGTCCGGGCCGCCCGGGTGAGCGAGCCGCCATGTTCGGCAATCACCGCCTCGATCACCCGGCGTTCGATCTCGGCCAGGCTCTGGCCGCGAAACAGGTGGGCGGGAAAGGCGTCGCTGTCCGGCGCGCCAGCCGCGCTCCTGTCGGTGGCTCCGGTGGCTCCGGTGGCGGCGGTCTCTCTGGTGGCTCCGGTGGCTCCGGTGACCTCTTCGGGCAGCATCCCGGCCTCGACCAGGCGCGCGCCGGTGGGGCCGTGGCTCAGCACCAGGTTGCGGCAGACATTGGACAGCTGGCGGATATTGCCGGGCCAGGGGCAGGCAAGCAGGCGCCGTTCCGCTTCGGGCGAGAAGCCGTCGAGCCGCGCTCCCTCCGCCCGGGCGAACTGGCGCAGCTTTGCGCGGGCGATCAGCAGGATGTCGGCGCCGCGCGCGCGCAGGGGCGGCACCCGGATCTGGCGCACGCAGAGGCGATAGTAGAGGTCGCGCCGCAGCAGGCCGCTGTTGATCGCTTCGACCGGCTCATGGCTGGTGGCCGCGAGCAGCCGGGCGCGGGGCGGGCCGTCATCGCCGATCAGGCGCACGAGGCGGGCCTGCACCCTGGGGCTGAGGTCGGTGAGTTCGTCGAGGAACCAGGTCGCCCGCTCCTGCGGGTCGGCGATCCCGGCGGGCAGGGATTCGACGCTGAGCGCGGCGCAGTCGAGGCGGTGAAAGGGGGCGTCCGCGTCGCTGCCGCCCGCATGGATCAGGCGCGCGCAATGGGACTTGCCGCTGCCCGCCTCGCCCAGCAGGACCAGCGGCAGGCGGGTGCGGGCGGCGGCTTCGAC
>JALWTH010000115.1 GCA_027082975.1 Paracoccaceae bacterium
GCCCGCTCCCGGGCCAGCCTCCCCGCCGAGGCCTATTATGCCCGGGTGCAGCAAAGCCTGCTCGCCAACGGCCTGCTGCGCACCGATGGCGGCGGGCCGGACGTGCCCTTCAGCGCCCGCTCGCTTGCCGCCGACTTCCTGCGCATCGCGCTCTACCAGGAATATACCGAGCGCGCCGGCCGCCTGCTCGCGCGCGAAAACGGCTCGGTGCTCCACCGCTGGGAAAGCCCGATCCGCTACCGGATCGCCTTCGGCCCCACGGTCGCGCCGGAGCGGGCGGAAAGGGACAGCGCCGAGATCCGCCGCTACACCGCCCGCCTCGCCCGCCTGACCGGGCTGAGCTTCAGCCGGGTCGAAAACCCGGGCCGGGCCAATTTCCACATCTTCATCGTCGGCGAGGACCAGCGCCGCCGCCTCGCCCCCACCCTGCGCACGATCGTCCCCGGCATCAGCCCGGCCACACTCAATACCGTCACCCACATGCCGCGCGACACCTACTGCCTGGCACTGGCCATGAGCCCGACCGGCAGCGCCGCCTATGCAAAGGCCATCGTCGTCATCCGCGCCGAGCACCCGGACCTTCTGCGCCGCTCCTGCATCCACGAGGAGATCGCCCAGGCCATGGGCCTGCCCAATGACAGCCCCACCGCGCGGCCCTCGATCTTCAACGACGACGGCGAGTTCGGCCTGCTCACCACCCATGACGAATTGCTCCTGCGCATCCTCTATGACCGCCGCCTTGCCCCCGGCATGACCGAGGCCGAGGCCCGCCCGATCGTCGAAAAGATCGCCGCCGAACTGATGGGCGGTGCCGCATGAGACAGCCACCCGCACAGCCACGAAACCGCATTGATATCTGAAGGGAGAACCACATGGGCATTCTCGATTTCCTCTCCGGCGAATTCATCGACGTCATCCACTGGACCGACGACACCCGCGACACCATGGTCTGGCGCTTCGAGCGCGAGGGCCACGCCATCAAGTACGGCGCCAAGCTCACCGTGCGCGAGGGCCAGGCGGCGGTATTCGTCCACGAGGGCCAGCTTGCCGATGTCTTCACCCCCGGCCTTTACATGCTCGAAACCAACAACCTCCCCGTCCTGACCACGCTCCAGCACTGGGATCACGGCTTCAAATCGCCCTTCAAGTCCGAGATCTACTTCGTCTCCACCACCCGGTTTACCGATCTCAAATGGGGCACGAAAAACCCGATCATGCTGCGCGACCCCGAGTTCGGCCCCACCCGCATCCGCGCCTTCGGCACCTATGCGGTGCGCGTCACCGATCCGGGCCTGTTTCTCACCGAGATCGTCGGCACCGACGGCGAATTCACCATGGACGAAATCAGCTTCCAGATCCGCAACATCATCGTGCAGGAATTCTCCCGCGTGATTGCCGCCTCCGGCATCCCGGTGCTGGACATGGCCGCCAATACCGCCGATCTCGGCAAGCTGATCGCTACCGCGATCAGCGAGGTGGTGGCCGAATACGGGCTCGAGATCCCCGAATTCTACATCGAAAACATCTCCCTGCCCCCGGCAGTCGAGGAAGTGCTCGACAAGCGCACCTCGATGGGGATCGTCGGCGACCTGGGCAAATTCACCCAGTTTTCGGCCGCCGAAGCCATGACCGCCGCGGCGCAGAACCAGTCCGGCAGCGGCGGCATGGGCGCGGGGCTCGGTGTCGGGCTCGGCATGGCCATGGCCCAGCAGATGGGCCAGCAGATGGGGCCATGGGGCGCGATGCAGCAGCCGGCCCAGCCCGCACAGCCCGCCC
>JALWTH010000116.1 GCA_027082975.1 Paracoccaceae bacterium
CCCGGGGCCGGTATTTTTCGGCCGCATCTCCTATTCCCTCTACCTCTGGCACTGGCCGGTTCTGACGCTTTCGAAATACTGGCGCGGGGGCCATGCCGGCCCGCTGGAGGCGGCGCTCTGGGCGCTGCTGGCGCTGGGGCTGTCGGTGGCTTCCTGGCGCTATATCGAGCAGCCGGTGCGCGCGCCGGGGCGCATCGGCGCGCGGGCGCTGGTCGCGGGCTGGCTCGCCGGCTCGGCGCTGCTCCTAGGCGCGGGGGCGGTGCTTTACAAGGGCGACGGGCTCGCCGGCCGCTTTCCGCCCGCCCTGCGCACCCATATCGAGGCCAGCGCCGATTTCCTGCAGGACTGGTCGCGCTGTGAGGTGGCAGAGGAAGGCCCGCTGGCCGGGATCGAGACCTGCCGCCTCGGCCCCGAAGGCCCGCCCGAAGTGCTGGTCTGGGGCGACAGCCACGCCCGCCCGCTGGCCGCCACGCTGGAGGCGCTGGCAACGCGGGCAGGCACCCCCGCCCTGCTGGTATGGAATGCCGGCTGCCCGCCGCTTTTCGGCGTCGAGAAGCGCGAAAACACCACCAGCGCGGCCGAAGACACGGCCTGCCACGCGGCCCTTGCCCGGCTGGAAGCGGCGCTGGAGGCAGAGCCGGAGGCGGGCGCCCTGCCGCCGCGCCTGCTGCTGATCGGGCGCTGGAGCTACTATGCCGAGGGGCAGGGCGTGGGGCGCGATGCGGCCAACCGCATCGCCCTCTCGGCTCCCTGGGGCGCGGCGATGGAGGCGACGCTCGCCCGCCTCGCAGACGCTTTTGAGCGCGTCTTCGTGCTGCGCCAGCCCCCCGAGATCCCCGCCTATGACAGCCGCGAGGTGGCGCGCGAAATGGCCGGCGGGCGGCTGAGCGAGGCGGGGGCGGCGGCCCGCGCCCGGGTGCCGCTCGCCGAGGCCCGCGCCCGCGCCGCGCGCGGCGAGGCGCCGTTTCGCACAGCACCCGTGGAGCTGCTCGACAGCTGGCCCTTTTTCTGCGACGCCACCGCCTGCACGGCGATGCCGGACGGGCAGGCGCGCTATTTCGACAACAATCACCTGACCAATAGCGGCGGCGCCCGGCTGGCGGCGCTGCTGGCGCCCGTCTTCGAGGCCGCGCCATGATCGAAGCGCTCAAGGCACGCGACTGGGACGCGATCGTCATCGGCACCGGCATCGGCGGCGGCACGATCGGGCGCGCGCTGGCCGAAAAGGGGCTGAGCGTGCTGTTTCTGGAGCAGGGGCCAAAGGGCTACCGGCGCGAGGAGACGCCGCTGGATCTTGCCATGGCCGACCCGGTGGCGCGCCATCTGCGCGGCTTCTGGCCGACGCCGGTCAGCGGTCGCATCGGCGGGCGGGCGCTCGAATTCTTCGCCCCGCTGGGGGCCGGGCTCGGGGGCTCCTCGGTCTTCTACGCGGCGACGCTCGAGCGCCCCGAGCCCCATGACCTCGATCACAGCGCCGCGCGCCCGCACCCGACCGGCGGCTGGCCGGTCAGCTACGCCGAACTGGCCCCCTATCTGGCCCGCGCCGAGTCGCTCTACCATGTCTGCGGCGAGCCCGACCCGCTGTCTCGGGACCCCGGCGCCCTGCCTCCCGCCCCGCCGCCCGATCCTGCCGACCGCGCCCCTGGGGCAGTGGGCGACGACCCTCGGCTGGCGGCTCGGCCCCGACGAGCGGCTCGCGCCCCTCGAACCCCCCCCGCGCATCGTCGACGCGCCCCGCCCCAGCCTCGACAGTCTCCCGCCCGGCCTCGACC
>JALWTH010000117.1 GCA_027082975.1 Paracoccaceae bacterium
CCCGTCCCCCTGATCGCACCCCGCCCGGCCAAGAAATGAAACCCCCGCCACAGGGCGGGGGTTCGCTCTTTTGCTTCCCGACAGGGCCGCGCGAGGGCCGCGCGAGAGCCGCGCGCCTATTCCTCCAGGCTCAGCGCCACGAAGCGCGGGTCTCCGTCGCGCCGCACCAGCAGCAGGATCGAGCGGCGGCCGGCCTCCTTGGCCGCAGCGATGCGCTCCTTGAACGCACCGATGCTCGCCACCTTCTGCTGGCCGGCCTCGGTGATCACATCGCCCGGCGCGAGCCCCTTGTCGGCGGCTTCGCTGTCGGGCTCCACGGCCATGATGGCAAGGCCGGTATCGCCCGGATCGAGCCCCAGCTGGGCGCGCAGATCATCGCTGAGCGCGCTCAGTTCCATGCCCAGCACCGTGCCGGTTTCCGGGCTGGCCTGCGGCTCGCCGCCCCGGCTGCCGCCCCCCTCGCCGACCGCCTCTTCGCGCCGGCCAAGGGTCACTTTCACGGTCCGGGTCTCGCCATCGCGCAGCAGCGTGACCCGCACCGCCTTGCCGGCATCGGTATAGCCGACCACGCGCACCAGTTCGCGGGTATCGGCGATATCCTGGCCGTCGAACCTGACGATCACGTCGCCGGCCTCGATCCCGGCTTCGCGGGCCGGGCCCTCGGGCACACTGGTGACCAGCGCGCCGCGGGGTTCCTCGAGGCCCATCGCATCGGCGATTTCCGGGGTGATGTCCTGGATGCGCACGCCCAGCCAGCCGCGCCGCGTCTCGCCGTAACTGATCAGCTGGTCCACCACCTTGCTGACCACGTTGGAAGCCATGGAAAAGCCGATGCCGATCGAGCCGCCATTGGGGCTGAGGATCGCGGTATTCACGCCGATCACCTCGCCGTTCATGTTGAACAGCGGGCCGCCGGAATTGCCGCGGTTGATCGCCGCGTCGGTCTGGATGAAGTCGTCATAGGTGCCGTTGAGCTCGCGCGAGCGCGCCGAGACGATCCCGGCCGAGACCGAGAAGCCCTGGCCCAGCGGGTTGCCCACCGCCAGCACCCAGTCGCCCACCCGCGCGGTGTCGCTGTCGCCGAAGCTGACGAAGGGAAGCGGCGCGCCGGCCTCGACCTTGAGCACGGCGATATCCACCACCGGATCGGCGCCCACCACGGTGGCCTCGAGCACCTTGCCATCGGCGAATTCGACCCGGATTTCGTCGGCCCCGTCGATCACGTGGTTATTGGTGACCACATAGCCGTCTTCGCTGATCACGAAGCCCGAGCCCAGCGCCTGGCTGCGTCGCGGGCGCGGCGCGCCATTGCCCTGGCGGTCGAGGAAATCCCTGAAGAAATCCTCGAACGGGCTGCCCTTGGGCACCATCGGCTGGAGATCGGTATTGGTCTCGATCAGGGTGGTGGTGGTGATGTCCACCACGGCGGGGCTGACCTCTTCGACCAGATCGGCGAAGCTCTCCGGGGCGCTGGCGGCGCTCAGCGGCGCGGCGGCGGACAGCGCCATGGCCATGGCCATGACCAGCGCCATCAGGGCGCTCAGGCCATGCCTTGCGTGAACTGTGAGGGGGGTTGCCTGTGGTTTCACACTTTTCTCCTTTGATATGCGGCCGGTAACGGCCGGTTAACGATAAAACCTGTGCGTCATGTATGTATGGCGGGCAAAGTTTCGAAGCGCCTGTCATTTTCTTCACCGGATTGTGAAAGACCGGGCGGCAAAGCGCAAGGCCGGGGCGGCGGGGCGCCCGGGATGGGTCGGGA
>JALWTH010000118.1 GCA_027082975.1 Paracoccaceae bacterium
CGCGACGTGAAGCTGCTGATCGAGGTGGAGACGACCCTGCGACTCGCCGCCTATGCGCCGGGGCGGATCGAATTCACCCCCACGCCCGACGCCCCCGCCGACCTGGCCCAGCGCCTGGCCCGGCGCCTGCAGGACTGGACCGGCGCGCGCTGGGGGGTGACGTTGGTGCAGGGCGCCGAGGCCCCGACCATCGCCGAGGCGCGCAATGCCGAGAAGGAGGCGCTCAGGGAAGAGGCGCGCGCGCATCCGCTGGTGCAGGCGGCGCTCGCGGCCTTTCCGGGCGCCAGCATCGGCGCCATCCGCAGCCGGGAGGAACTCGACGCCGCTGCCGCAGCCGAAGCCCTGCCGGAGGTGGACGAGGAATGGGACCCGTTCGAGAGCGACTGAGCGCGATTTTCGCGCGCCCCCTTGTTCTGCCCGGCGCGCGCCCGTATCTAGGGGGCGACCTCACATAGCAGGAGTGAAAGGATGCTGAAAGGACTGGGCGGGCTTGGTGGTCTTGGCGACATGGCCAAGATGATGAAGGCTGCGACCGACATGCAGGCCAGGATGGCCGAGTTGCAGGAAGAGCTTGCGAACCGGGTGGTGATCGGTGAGAGCGGCGCCGGGCTGGTGCGCGCGCGTGCCACCGCCAAGGGGGTGCTGACCGGGCTCGAGATCGACCCGTCGATCTTCAACCCCGAGGAAAAGGAAGTGGTCGAAGACCTGATCCTTGCCGCGATCAAGGACGCGCAGGCCAAGGCCGCCGAGATGAGCAAGGAAGAGATGGGCAAGCTGACCGAGGCGATGGGCCTGCCCAAGGACATGAAGCTGCCGTTCTGAGGGACGAATCCGCGCGGCAAGAGGGCTTCAGCCCGCCGTCACCACCCGGTTGCCCGCCAGCGTCAGCCCCGGGATGCGCCTGGCCGCGCCGGTGAGGTCGGGCACCGTTACCTCGTCCCATTCCATCCCGGCGATGCCCAGCCCGCCTTCGGGCCGTTCGATCAGATTGCCGGTGAGCAGGGCCGCGCCCGCGCCTTCGACCACGCTGACCCCGATGCCGATGCGGCAGGCGCGCAGCACGTTGCCGCTGGCCGCGAGGTTGCGCAGATACGGCCCCCAACCCAGCGCGATCCCGATCCCGGGCACCCGCTCCACCACATTGCCGGTGAGCGCGCAATCGGCCTCGGCGGCGATTCCGACCGGGGCGGTGTCCGGGTTGGTCCGGCTGGCCGGGCGGATGTTGCGCACGATATTGCCGGTGCAGCTGGCCAGGCGCCCGCCTTCGTCGAAATTGGTGATCGAGATGCCCTGGGCCGCGTCGTCGATCACGTTGCCGGCAATCACCGAGCCGGAAAAGCCGAATTCGGAGAAAATCGCCACCTCGCCGGCACGGCGGCAGATATTGTCCGCCACCACAATATCGCTGGTGGCATTGAGGCGGATGGCGGAAAAGGCGCAATCCTCGATCAGATTGTCCGCCACCACCGCCCCCGCGCCGCGAAACAGGTTGATGCCGTTGCCGTACTGGCCATTGCCGCCGGAGGCCCAGCCGATGCCCCGGATCCGGTTGGCGCGGATGATGGCGCGCTCGGGGCCGGTGCCGGGGCCGGGACCGGGCGCCTCGCGCGCCAGATAGATGCCCAGATCGGCGCAATCGGCGATGTCGTTGCCGGTGATCTCCAGCCCGGTGCTCTCAAGCGCCGAAATCGCCGCCCCCCGGCAGCGGTGCAGGCGGTTGTCCCGGATCGCGCCGCCCGAGGCCCAG
>JALWTH010000119.1 GCA_027082975.1 Paracoccaceae bacterium
CGCTCCCGCACCTGCCAGCCCCCCCGCCCCCGCCCCGGCCGATACCAGCGCCGTTGCCGGGCTTTTCGAAGGCCGCGACTTCGAGGAAATCCCGCTCGACGGGATGCGCAAGACCATCGCCGCGCGCCTCACCGAGGCCAAGCAGACCATCCCGCATTTCTACCTGCGCCGCGAGATTCGCCTCGATGCCCTTCTGGCCCTGCGCGCCGAAATGAATGCCGGGCTGGCCGCGCGCGGCGTCAAGCTCAGCGTCAACGATTTCCTGATCAAGGCCTGTGCGCTCGCGCTCCAGCAGGTGCCCGCGGCCAATGCGGTCTGGGCCGGCGACCGGATCCTGCGCCTGAAGCCTTCGGACGTGGCGGTGGCGGTGGCGATCGAGGGCGGGCTCTTTACCCCGGTCTTGCAAGACGCTGAAAAGAAGACGCTTTCCGCCCTTTCCGCCGAGATGAAAGACCTCGCCGAGCGCGCCCGCGCGCGCCGGCTCGCGCCGCATGAATACCAGGGCGGCGCCTTTGCCATCTCCAATCTCGGCATGTACGGGATCGACGATTTCGACGCGGTGATCAACCCGCCCCACGGCTCGATCCTGGCCGTCGGCGCCGGGGTCAAGAAGCCGGTGGTGAACGAGGCCGGCGAGATCGAGGTGGCAACGGTGATGCGCGTCACCCTTTCCTGCGACCATCGGGTGATCGACGGGGCGGTGGGGGCCGAGTTCCTCGCCGCGATCCGGGACAATCTCGAGAACCCGCTGGCGATGCTGGCCTGATCCGGGCAGGAGCGGGGGCGCTGCCCCCGCGCCCCCGGAGTATTTGGCGAAAGATGAAAGGGGGAAAGGGGGCGGTCAGCCTTCGCAGTCCAGAGTCTGGTCCATCCTGGTCGATGGGTGGTCGCAGCCAGCGGCGCCCACCACCTTGGCCGGCACGCCGGCGACCGTGGTCGCTGGCGGCACGTCCTGGAGCACGACCGAGCCGGCGGCGATGCGCGAGCAGCAGCCGACCTTGATATTGCCCAGCACCTTGGCCCCGGCGCCGATCAGCACTTCGTCGCCGATCTTGGGGTGGCGGTCCTGGTCTTCCTTGCCGGTGCCGCCCAGCGTGACCGAGTGAAGCATGGAGACGTTGTCGCCCACCACCGCGGTTTCGCCGATGACGATGGAATGGGCGTGGTCGATCATGATCCCCTTGCCGATCCGCGCGCCGGGGTGGATGTCGATGCCGTAGATCTCGCTCGAGCGCATCTGCAGGAAATAGGCGAGGTCGCGCCGGCCCTGCTGCCAGAGCCAATGGGCGACGCGATAGGCCTGCATGGCCTGGAAGCCCTTGAAATAGAGGATCGGTTGCAGCAGGCGATGGCAGGCCGGGTCGCGCTCGAGCACGGCGACGAGATCGGCGCGCGCCGCTTCGCCAAGCGAGGGGTCGGCGGCAAAGGCGCTGTCGGCGATGTCGCGCAGGATCACTTGGCTCATCTCATTGGAGGAAAGCTTGGCGGCGATGCGGTAGGTCAGCGCGCATTCGAGCGTCTTGTGGTGCAGGATGCAGGCATGGACGAAGCCGCCCAGCATCGGCTCGGCGGCCACCGCCTGTTCGGCCTCGAGGGTAATCTGGTGCCAGAGCGGATCGAGCTCACGGATTTTCGCGCGGGTATCGGCCATGCTGCCCTCCTGTCTGGCTCCAGCCTATAACAGATAGGCGGCGCGGGCCAAACAACAAGCGGTGATGGGCGATATCACGAACGATGGCGGCGCATGAGGGCCTCGAAGACCAGCGCCATGCAGGCGGCGTAATCGGGATCGTCCAGCGCCGGCTCGCTGGCGCGCTCGTGGGTGAGGGCAGCGCCCATCAGCGAGCCGTTGCCCCAGAGCGGGTGCAGGCGGCCGGTTTCCAGTCGGTAGGCGTCTGCCGTTTCTGCCTCGGCCAGGAGGCGGGCGAGCAGGCGGGGGCGCGAATCCGGCGCCGCCGCCAGCAGCACGCAGGCGGCGGCCGAAACGTCGCCGTGGCCCACGGGCCGCATGTCAGACCGTCACCGTGAGGGTGCGAAACAGCCCCGCCCCGAAGCTCGCCGAGATCTGCGCCACGGCCAGGTCGAAGGGCGGGCTGAGCCCGTCGGCGGCCTGCATCGCGGCGCTGTAGCTCCAGGCCGGGCTTGCCACCGTCTCTTCGCGCTTGACCGTCGCCCCGTCCAGGACGCGCACAAGGTAGCTTTCGACCTCCTCGCCCAGCGGCACCTCGGCCGATTGCCAGCTGTCGCCGTCGATCCGGGTGCGGCGGATCCAGGTCACTTGCAAGTCCCCTGCCCCGTCGCGCTGAGCGTGCAGGTGCACCGGCGCATAGGGGCGCAGGCCGATCCCGTCGAAAGCGTGCTGTTCGTGCAGATAGACCGGGTCGTCATAGGGCCGCGCCGCCGGGCCGATCCGGTAGTGGCGGCTGAGCCCGCGCGAGGAAAGCGCAAGCTCGATCTGGCGCGGGGCGCCATCGAGCAGCACGAAGGTGGAGCCCACCGGCCAGGTCGCCGGCATCAGCGCGTCGGAGCCCGCCTGCCCGCGCAGGCGCAGGCTGAGGTCATAGACCCCCTCCTCCACCAGCGTGGCATTGGCGAACTGGAAAACCTCCCAATTATCCACCGAGCCATCGCCGATCACCGCCGCATTGGCGCCGTTGAGCATCTCCAGCGTGCTGACCGACGAGAGCGTGCCCGCCGACAGGCGCACGCGCAAGGCCGCGCCGTGGTCATAGAGGCCGGGCCGGGCGGCGTAGAGCGGGCTTTCGGTGACGCCGATCGTGGCGCGGGCGGCGAGCAGGGTGTTGAGCTCGTAGCCCGAATCGCTGGCCGAGGCATAGGCGGCGACGCTGCCGGGCCAGGGATCGGCCACCACGGCGAGATGCGGCGCGTGGGCCACCTCTTCGCCAGTGAGCAGCGGCAGGTCCATGAATACCGGATATACCGGCACCGCCGGCACGAAGGCGCGCGGGCGCACGGCCAGCTCCACCGCGTCGGAGGGCTCGTAAAGGCCCGGCTCCACCCTGACCGCCTCGCAATCGAGCCGGCCGGCCTGCTCCACCCGGTCGAGCCGGTAGAGCGCGCGGCCCTCGGGGGAGTCGATCTCCACCACCTCGCCGGCCAGCGCGGCAAGGTCGCTCATGGGCAGCGAGAAGCGCGCCGTGTCGCGGGCCACGCGGGCTTCGGCGAGCCAGCGCTCGACCACCGCGCGCCCCTCGCCCTGTGTCAGCACCAGCGGGAATTCCGACTGGCTCACCGCCCGGCTTTCCTCGCCCGGCAGGATCGCCTCGGCGGCGCGGGTCTCGTAATCGCCCTCGGCCTCGACGAAGGAGAGGCGCACGCGGCCGGCAAGCTCGGCCTCCGGCGCGCGGATCACCTCAAGCGTGGCCCCGCCCTGCTCGGGCACGGCCAGGCGCTCGGTATCGAGCGCGCGCGCCACCTTGCCGGTGCGGCTGGCGAAAACCACCTGCCCCTCGCGCTCGCTCGCCTCGAGCCCGTAAGCCAGCATCAGCGGCTGAAGGGCCGCGCGCGCGCCGCTCACTTCGCCCACCGAATAGCCGCGCACCAGCCCGTAGGCCCGGCGGGCATCCACCTCGCTGACGCCGGAGCGCGCGGCGATTTCCTCGATCACCGATTGCAGCGAGCGCGCGGAGGCGCGGCCATTGATCCAGTGGCCGTGGGCGTAGTTTTCGCCGTCGCTCCACAGATCCACATTGCCCGGGAAGAAGGGGTAAGGCCGCGCGTCCCAGGCCCAGACATGGGCGCGGCTCATGTCCACCATCTGATAGCCGCTGTCGGCATCGGTGGGGTTGTTGGCCGGATCGCCCCAGAATTCGTACATGGCGCGCAGATATTGCATCTGCATGAAGTCATCGCGCCGGCCGTTGGAATATTTGGGCAGGGAGCTTTCGGAGCTTTTCGGGTCGAGAAACTTGTTGGGCTGGTTGGTGCCCTTGTCCACCGCCGCGCAGCCAAGCTCGGTGAACCAGATCGGCTTCGAGCCCGGCACCCAGGCAGTCGGCGTCTCGCTGCGCACGCCGCCGATGCGCTCGTGATGGGTGCGCGTCCACCAGTTCTTCAGGTCCTTGTAGCGCCACACCCAGGGTTCGCCATAAGCGTCATCGGTGATCGGGGTGCGCAGCTGCACCGCCTCGGCCTCGGGGGCGTGGTAATACCAGTCATAGCCCTCGCCGCCCATGATGCCCGACTTGAGGTAGTCGAGATTATAGATCGAATCCCACTTTTGCGCGTCCAAGTGATCCTCGCCCTCGCGCCAGTCGGAAAGCGGCATGTAATTGTCGATACCGATGAAGTCGATGTTGGAATCGGCCCAGAGCGGATCGAGGTGATAGAGGATGTCGCCGCTCGCCTCGGGGGGCTGGAAGCCGAAATATTCGCTCCAGTCCGCCGCATAACCGATCTTGACCGAGGGGCCGAGAATGGCGCGCACATCGGCGGCCAGCTGGCGGAGCGCCTCCACGGCGGGGAAATTGCCGCTGGCGCCGCGAATCCAGGTGAGCCCGCGCAGCTCCGAGCCGATCAGAAAGGCATCGACCCCGCCCGCCGACTGGCACAGATGCGCATAATGCAGGATCATCCGCCGGTAGGAGAATTCGGCCGGGCCGGTATAATCGACCCCGTCGGCGGTAACGGTGAAATCGCTGGGGCTGGCGGCGCCGAAAAAGGCCGCGACCTCCGCTTCCGCCGTGGCCGTCTGGTCGGGGCTGCCGCTCTGCCCCGGCGCGAGGCTCAGCGTGATGCGCCCGCGCCAAGGGAGCGCCGGCTGGCCGGGATTGCCGGCGTCATAAGGGTTCGGCAGCGTGTTGCCCTCGATCTGGTCCATCAGGATGAAGGGGTAGAAGGTCACCGCCTTGCCCGCGCTCGCGAGCGCCGCGATGGCCTCCTTGACCGACTGATCGGTGGGCGTGCCGCCATAGACGGGCCGACCCGCCACCTGCGCCACCTCGGCGGCCGCCGCGCGAGCGATCCCCGAGACCGTCCAGGGCATGGCCTCGGCGTCATTGGTGGTCTGCTCGACCTTGGGCATGATCCGGGCCGAGCCGCAGCGCAGATCGTCGCCGAACCACGAGACCACCAGCGAGACCGCGCCGCAATTGGGAAGCTCGCCGTCGAGCATCTCGAGCGAGGTGGCAAAGTCGCTCTTGCCCGAGGGCGAGTTCATGTTCGAAGCACTCACCACCCCGGGCGCGCTGTTGATATAGACCGGGGTCGTGGCGAGCGCATATTCGCCCGATCCGGGGATCAGCGCCACCGCCCTGGTGCCGCGCGCCACTTCTGCCGGCGCGTCGGGCTGCTCCGGGCGGATCACCTCGAAATTGAACAGCGGGATGCGGTTGCCGAAGCGGGTCACGTCGAGATCCTCGAGCACCACATAGGCGATGCCGCGATAGGCGGGCGCCTTGCCGGTGCCGTTCACCGCCTCGATCTTGGGGTCGGGCAGCTGGGTCTCGCTGCCGGTATAGACGCGCATGTTGAGGTCATCGGGCGCGATCTCCACCCCGTCGGCCCAGACGCGCCCGATCCGGGTGATCTCGCCTTCGCAGAGCGCAATGGCGAGCGACACCTTGTAGGAAAACTCGGTCGTCGCCGGCCCCGCCGACAGCCCCTTGCCGCCGCCGCTCTCGCTGCGGATCTCCTCGAAATGCGTGGCCCAGATCACCTGCCCCGCAAGCCGCATCCGCCCGTAGACCTGTGCCACCGGCGCGCCCTCGCTTGCGCCCACGAGGCGAAAGCGGTCCACCCGGCCATGCTCCACGGGCTCTGCGCCCGCGCCCAGCAGGCGCTCGTCGATCGCGCGCCCCAGCGTCGCCCCCACCGCGCGGCCGATCAGCACCGAGGAAAGCCCCAGCACGCCGCCGCCGATCGAGCCGCCAATGGCGGCACCTGCCGCTGCCAATACGATTGTCGCCATCAGAATTCCCTTTCCGGAAAGGCAAAACACGCCACGATCCTGCGCGCCCAGGGGGCGGAAAGCGCGCTTTCCAGCACCCCGTGCCCGCTATAGGCGTGGATGAAGGTTTCGGCCGGGGCCGGGCGGGCGAGAATGCCCAGATGCTTGGCCACCGCGCCCGCGCGCATGCGAAACAGCACCACATCGCCCGGCGCGCGGGCGCTGACGGGCTTTTCGTCGAGGTAGCGCCGGGCCGCGCGCCACAGCACTTCCTCGCGCGCGGGCTCGCTCCAGTCGCGCGTATAGGGCGGCACCTCGACAGGCTCTTCGCCCAGCATCTCGCGCCAGATCCCGCGCACGAGGCCAAGGCAATCGGCCCCCGCTCCGCGCAGGCTCGCCTGATGCCGATAGGGCGTGCCGATCCAGGCGCGCGCCCGGCGCACGATCTCCTCTTGCCACGCGCCCATCAGGCCTCTCCCGGCCCCAGAAGCGGCGGCACGGCGGGGCCGCCGTCATTGCTCGCGGCATTGACCGGGGTGGACATGAGGAAATCCTCGCCCGGGATGTCGGGGAAGCCGCGAAAGTTGGTGAAATTGTCGAATTTCAGCCGGCAGGTCGGCGCCTGCTTGTCGCACCCCGCGCTCAGGCGCAGCATGTCGCCGGGCAGGATCTCGGCGCGGATCGCGGCCCAGAGCTCGATCTCGCGGCCGTTGCCGCTGAGCCGGTCGTTCTTGATCTCGCCGCTGAGCCCGGCCGCCGCACCGCTCAGCACTTCGAGCCGGCCGCGCTCGAACCAGCGGTCGTCAAAGCCCGTGAAATCGGCGAAGGTGAAGCGCACGCCCTCCTCCACCCCCTCGGCCGGGCGCTCTTCCACATAGCCCGGCACGCTCAGATCCACCCCGCAGCGCGCATCGCCCAAGACCGCGCTGCACTGGCGCTGATAAGCGAGCCCCTGCGGCTGGTTCAGCGCCTCGGCGAGCCCCAGAAGCTCGGCGCGAAAGCCGCCCTCGGCGCGGGTGAGCTCGCCCAGCCTGCCGCGAAACTGCAGCATCCGCTGGCTGACATCGGCCCAGTTGACAAGCCAGGCCTCCACCTGCGCGCCATCAAAGCGCCCGGCGCGGATATCGGCCTCGGTGATCGAGGCATCCGAGAGCGCGCCCACCGCCTCGCTGTTATCGACCGAAAGCCCCGTGGACTGCATCAGCGCGCGCGCGGTCAGGCCGGTATCGGCCTTGAAGGTAAGGCCGTCAAAGCTCAGGTCGCGGTCATGGTCGGTAAAGCCCAGCCGTGTGCCGTCGGCGCGGGTGAGCGCCCAGCAGCGGGCGATGGTGGTGAGGCCAGCCTCCACATGGGCCTGGAAATCGGGATCAAGCGCCATCAGATTCGCACCTCCACCACCGGCACGCTGGGCACGTCGCCCGCCTTGAAGGAAGCCACCGAAGTCTGGATCCGGTCGGTATCGAAGCGCACCGGCACGTCGAATTCGAAGCCGGCGGTGATCTCGGCGCCAATATCCGGGGGCGTTGCGAAGGTGACGATGCCGGTGGTCAGATCCACCTCGAAATGCACCGCCTCCTGCTGTTCGTCGCCGCCGATCCCGACCCGGACCGTGCCTTCGACCGGCTTGGTGATCGGGCGGGTATATTCATGTGCGCCCGAAGCATAGGTCTTGGTCAGTTGCCAGTTCGTCTCTACCCCGTCGCCAATGCCGATCACCTGGTCGGTATAGGCGGGGGTGTCGTTGGGCAGGCAGGACTTGTAGTCCGACCAGTCCTTCCAGCGAAAGCCGTAAAGCTGGCCGCGCCTTGCCTCGAAAAAGGCGATCAGGGTTTCCACATCGTCGAGGCTGCGCATCCCCACGCCGGCATCGTAGCGCCGGCGCGAATGCGCCCAGGGGGTGTTGCGCTCTTCGAAGCCATTGGCAAGGGTGACGATCTCGGTGCGCCGCTCGGGGCCGCCGACGGAGCCGAAGGAAAGGTTCGGCGGGAAGCGTTCTTCGTGGAAATTCATGTGCTTGCCCTCCTCAGCGAAGCCGCTGGCCACGCGCCAGCGCGCGCGCCATCCGGGCGGCGATCTGGCTCTGGCTGCGCTCGAAGCTCTGGATGTCGGGGGTGGTGATGTTCATGGTGATGTTGATCGGCCGCCCGGCCCCGCTTGCCGCGACGCCGAGCCGCCCGTCAGCCCCGCGCCTGAGCGGCATGATCGCCTCGGGGCCGGCCTCGCCCATCAGCCCCATGCCGCCACGCATCGGGAAATGCGTGGCCTGGCTGACCACGCCGCCCCTGGCAAAGGGCATCACCCGGCCCTGGCTGAAGGCCGCGCCCTTTTCAAAGGCATTGCCGCCGCCGATCAGCCCGCCGACGAGGCTTCCGAGCAGGCCGCCGAAATGGTCGGTGACCGGCTTGATCGCCGCGTTGTAGGTAGCGTTGATCATGCTTTCGGCCACGGTCTTGAGCGCGTCCGAGAGCTTCATCCCGTCAAGGACCAGCCCGTCGAATGCCTTGCGCAACCCGCTGGAAATGCCGCGGCTGAGCACATTCACATCCGTGCCGAGATCGGCCATGCTGGCCTGCATCTGCTTGAGTTCCGCCCCCAGCGCGGCCACCATGCCGGTAGCGCCGTCAAGCGCGCTTTCGAGCGCGTCCACCTGGTCGGTGAAACCGTCGATCGAGCCCAGATCAGCCATCTTTCTCTCCTTCGTTCAGCCCCGGCGCGTGGTCGGGGAAGGCCGCCGCCAGTTCTTCAAGCCGGGCGCGACCCATGGGGGCGCGGGCCTGGTCGAGCCCCAGTTTCAGCACCAGTTCGGCGGGCGTGAGCGCCCAGAAATCGGCCGGGCAGAGCCCCAGCCGGACGAGCCCGAGGCGCATCAGCGCGGGCCAGTCGAAGCGCGCCGACTCAGCCATCTTCGCCCTCGCCGGGCTGGCCGAAGGCACGCGCCAGCAGCAGGCCCGCGGCGCGGGCGGCGGCGAGCGGGCCGCCCTCGATCTCGGCCGTGACCAGATCGCGCGCCCCCCCCTGCCAGCCGCCGCCGCGCAGGCCGGCGACGATCAGCGCCGCCACATCGCGCGGCGAGAATTCGCCCCGCTCGAAGCGCTCGACCAGGGCAATCAGGCTGTCGCCCTCCATCCCCGCTTCAAGCTCGGCGAGCGCGCCGAGCGTCAGCTTCAGGATGCGCCGCTCGCCGTCGATCACCAGCGCCACTTCTCCGGTCCAGGGATTGGCCATGATCAGATCGCCGTGAAAGTGAGCTCGCCGGCGCTGGCCATGGAAAGCTCATAGGTCGCCTCGCCGTTATGGCTGCCGGCATATTCGATCGAGGTGATCATGAACGGCCCCTGGATGATGCCGAAATCGGGCACCACGACCTGAAAATCGGGCACCTCGCTGCTGAAGAACACGGCGCGGGCGCGCTCGTCGGTGGCGGCGTCCTTGAACACGCCCGAGCCGCTGATCGAAGCGCTTTTCACCCCCGCGCCGCCCAGCAGTTCGCGCCAGCCGCCCTGGCTTTCGAGGCTGGTCACGTCCACGCTCTCGGCATTGAGGCTGAGGCGCTGGGCGCGCAGGCCGGCAATGGTCTGAAAGGTGCCGCTGCCGTCCATGTCCATCTTGATCAGGAGGTCTTTGCCGTTTTGGGCTACCATTGTATCTACTCCGTTGAGATTGCTTAGTTATCTTCGACGCGGGCGCGAAAGGTCAGGTCGATCCGGCGGATGTCGGCATCCTGCACCCGGCGCGCGCGGGCGCGGTGGAAATTGAGATAGACGAGGCTGCCGCGGCTGAGTGTCAGGCTGGCATCGACCAGCGCATCGCTGACCGCCGCCGCGGCCTGCTTGGCCGACTGAAAGCCGGCCTCGTCGGTGACCACGCTGACGGTGATCTCGTGCAGCGCGCCGTGGCCGGTGAGGTCGCTCTTCTCGCGCACGTCCTCGGGGCCGAGGCTCACATAGGTGCCGCTGACCACGCCCGGCGGCGCGCTGTCATAGATGGCGCTGCCGACCAGGGCGCTGAGCGCCGCGTCGGCCACGAGGTGCTGATAGACGGCCTGTTGCAGCGCCGCCGCCACTCCGTAGCTCATGCCGAGACCTCCTCTTGGGCGAAACAGACCAGATAGCGGGCGCCGGGATCGGCCTCGGTGACCGCGAGGATGCGAAAGATGCGCGTGCCTTCGACGAAGCGCTGCTCCGGCTTGGGCCGCGAGGGGGAGTCCACCGGGGCCGCGCGCACGGTGATGCGATAGGGCACGCTGGAAACGGTCAGCTGTTCTGCCGCCTTTTCGCGCCCGGTGCCGTGACGGATATCGGCCCAGAGCGTGCCGAGCGCGCTCCAGGTGGTGGTGTAGCCACCGGCGCCGTCGGCGACCCGCTGGGGCTCTTCGAGCACCAACTTGCGGTTGAGGACGGGGGCGCGCATCTCACAGCCCCCCGCCGAACAGGCGCACGGTACGGTAGCGCTGGATCAGGGACGCCACCCCGTGCGGGATCTCGTCGCCCGCGGGCGTGGTGTCGCTGCGGTTCTCGTAATAATGCGCGGCCAGCAGCAGCACCGCCTGTTGCAGATCCTGCGGGATGTCGCTCCAGGCGGCGCCGAAACCGGCGGTGAGAACGATGGTAGCGGTGCCGCCCACCGGGATCGTCGGCAGGCACAGGCTCGCGGCCACCAGGCGCGGGCGGTGCATGTCCTGCTCGAGATAATACTTGTCCGACGCGATCACTTCGTCCACGCCCAGCCGGTCGGTGATGGTCAGCGAGGTGATGGCGCTGACCGGGGCGGTGGGCAGGGCCTGCGCGCCCAGGTCGCGCCAGGCGGTCAGGGTCCACTGGAAGGAGCGCTCGAAAAGCATCTTGCCGGTGCGCGCCTCGATCGTCGCAAGCGCGGCGCGCAGGTAGTTTTCCAGCACCCCGTCCTGCAGCGCGGTATCGGAAAAGCCGCTCCCGAGGCGCAGGTGGTCTTTGAATTCAGCGACCGGTATGGCCGTGCCCGGCACTGTGGTCAGCTCGACTAACATCATGGATTCTCTCCAACATTCCGGGCCCCTCCCGGTTCGTCTCAGGGGTCGGGCGCGCGCGCTCACGTTGCTCGGACGGAGGGGGAGCAGCTAGACAACGCAAGCGGGTTGCGCGCGCCCTGCCCGCGCCGGAGGGGGCCCCGGCGCGGGGTCTGGCTCGGCTTAGGAAATGCCGAATTTCAGCAGCTTGATCGCGGCAAAGTCGCTCACATCGCCGCCCACGCGCTTGGTGGCGTAGAACAGCACGTTGGGCTTGGCCGAGAACGGGTCGCGCAGGATGCGCGTGTCCGGGCGCTCGGCGATGGTGTAGCCGGCGCCGAAATCGCCAAAGGCGATCGACATGGAGTCGGCGGCGATGTCGGGCATGTCCTCGGCGATCACCACCCGGTAGCCCATCAGGCGCGAGGGCTCGCCCGCCGCCAGGCCGTCGGACCACAGGAAGCGGCCGTTGCTGTCCTTGAGCTTGCGCACGGCGCCGGCGGTCTTGGAGTTCATCACGAAGGTGCCGTTGGCGCGATACCGCGCGCCCAGCGCGTAGACCAGATCGACAATCGCATCGCCCGGATTGGTGGCGTCGAAATCGCCCGACGTGCCGGTGGCGACATAGCCGATATTGCCCCAGGCCCAGCTGGCATCGGCCACGGCGGTATGGGTGAGGATGCCGGTGGGCTTGTTGACCCCGTCGCCGCTGATGAAGGCAGCCGCTTCGGCCTGCGCGAACTTGTCGGCGATGCGCCCGGCCATCCAGGCCTCGATGTCAAAGGCGCTGTCATCGAGCAGGCGCTGGCTGATCTTGGGCATGGCCGCAAGCTCGTGCAGCGGGATCGAGATGCGGTCGATGGTGGGCGTGGTGGTCTCGGAGGTGGCGGCGGTCTCGTCGGCCCAGCCGGAGCCCAGATTGCCCTCGTCGATCAGCACATCATAGGCGGTGCCTTCGACATTGACCACATTGGCGACCTGGCGCAGGCTGCCCGCGCCGCTGAGCGTGCTGGCGATGATCGAGGCGGTCTCGGGATCGACCAGGTAGCCGCCATCGGCGGCGACGGCCGTGGACATCGCCTTGCCCTCGAGATCGAGGCCGCGCAGGCCCTCGTCGTCGCCGGTGCGCAGATAGGCTTCAAAGGCCTTCCGGTGCGGCGCGTCGAAATCGGTATTGGCGGCCAGCACCGGGCGGCCCAGGGTGGTTGTCTTGCGATCCAGCATGGTCAGTCGCTCTTCCTGTTGTTGAAGTCTGGTGTGAATGTCGTCGTGAAAGTTCTTGATCTCGCTCATGAAACCGGCCAGTGCGGTCTTCACCTCCGCAGCCGGGCCAGGGCCCTGAGCCTTTGTCTCTGTCTTGCTCATGCAAATTTCCTTCGTGAGGGTTCAGATCGCTGGCTCAGTTTCCTCGGGCCAGCATTTGGCGCGCGTCCGTGATGGCCGCGGCCAGCTCGCGCAGGAGCTCTTCGGCCTCCGGGCTTTCGCCCTTGGCCGCTTCCACCCGCGCACTGGGCAGCATCGGGAAGGTCACCAGCGACACTTCCCAAAGCTCCAGCTCGGTCAAGAGCCGCTGGCCCTTGTCGTTCTTGGTGGCTTTCACGGTGCGATAGCCGATCGACAGCCCGTCGATGGCCCCGGCCCTGACCAGGGCGGCCGCCTCGCGCCCGCGCGCCACATCCTTGAGGATGCGCCCCTCGACCCAGAGGCCGCGTTGATCCTCGCGCACTTCGTCCCAGACGCCGATCGGCTGGCTGGGGTCGTGCTGCCAGAGCATCTTGACCCGCCCGCCGCGCGCCTCGAGCGCGCTGAGGCTCGCCGCATAGGCACCCTTCATCACCACGTCGCCGCCCTTGTCCACCTCGCCGAAATGGCTGGCATAGCCGGCGATGCGCACGCCTTCCTTGACGGTCTCGGTCTCGCCGATGCGCACGAATTTGTGCTCGAGTTGCATGTCATCCCGCATGTCTTTCGCCATAGCGATCATCCTTCTTCCGAGAGTTTCGGCAGGCCCAGCAGGGCGCGTTTTTCGGCATCGGTCAGGAAGCTCGCATTGGCGATCCGCCGCCATTGCTGGTCGCGCTCCGAGGCCAGCGCCGGCACCTGATCGAGATCGGGCTTCAGCACCAGATCCTCGCCGACAAAGCGGCTGATCCAGGTCGAGACCGCAGCCGCGACCTTGGTCACCAGCGGCAGCACGGTGAGGCGGTAAAAGGCGCGGTTGGCCTCCTGATAATTGGCGTAAGTGGCATCGCCCGGGATCCCCATCAGCATCGGCGGCACGCCGAAGGCGGTGGCAATCTCGCGCGCGGCCGCTTCCTTGGTCTTCTGGAATTCCATGTCGGAGGGCGAAAAGCCCATCGGCTTCCAGTCAAGCCCGCCCTCGAGCAGCATCGGCCGACCGGCATTGCGCGCGCCCATGTGGTAGCTCTCCATCTCCGCGAGCAGGCGCTCATACTGGTCGGCGCTGAGCTGGCTCTGGCCGTCCGCGCCCTGATAGACGATCGCGCCCGAGGGCCGCGCGGCGTTGTCCAAGAGCGCCTTGGACCAGTGCGAAGCGCTGTTATGCACGTCGATCGCCGTGGCCGCGGCCATGATCGGGCTGAGCCCGTAATGATCGTCCTGCGGGTGGAAGCTCCTGATATGGCAGATCGGCGAGAATTCCTCGCTCACATGAAAGCGGTGCTTGCGCGCGCCCACCGTGTAATCATAAGCCACCGGCCAGCCATCGGCGCCGGGCACCAGGCTCATCCGGTCGCTGCGCAGCACA
The DNA here is from genome assembly GCA_027082975.1 of Paracoccaceae bacterium. Taxonomy (GTDB): domain Bacteria; phylum Pseudomonadota; class Alphaproteobacteria; order Rhodobacterales; family Rhodobacteraceae; genus JAAEUB01. Next base: position 13,660 of record JALWTH010000119.1, read on the forward strand.
TGCAGTTCGGCCGGCAGGCCGGTCTCGGCCCCCACGGCCTCGAGATAGCCGTTGCCCGAGAGCAGAAGCTGGCCATAGAGCGCCTCGAACAGCTCGGCCCGCCCCTGCGCCGCATTGGGCTGGCGGATCAGGCTCAGCACCGGGTGGGTTTCGTAGCGCCGCTCGGCATCCTGCAGCACCAGCGGCAGGGCGGCGGCGGCCTCGGCGATCAGCTTGACCGCGCGAAAGCCGATCGGGTTGCCGATAAAGCCGGTGCGCGTAAGGCTGGCCGTGTCGCGCGGGCTCCAGGCCACCCGGCCCGAAGACTGGTAGGCGATGACCGGCCCGGTGGCCGATGCCTTGGCCTCCGGCGCCGGGGCCGCGCCACGCCTGAGAAAGTCAAAAACCATATCCGCTCCTCGCTTTCATCCCGCGCCGGGCAGGCACGGCTTTCCCGCGCGCCCAAGGGCGTCTGGGAGGTTAACCTCTTGAAGACCCAAGACTTTCGGGTGTTCTCTCTGGCGGCTTCAGTGCCGATGGGGGGACTTTCCCACGAAGGGTTAAAGAAGTGTTTAACCCAGCGAACGCACCCTCGGACGCCGGTAATTGGCCGCCGGCAACACCATCAGTTCGTGAAGCGCCCAGACCAGGGCATCGACCCGGTCCGGGCTGCCCCTGCCCTCGTAGCCGCGCGCGGTGATGCGGCACATCTGGTCCTCGAGCGCGCCCAGGCCGCGCCGGTGGCGCACCCGCCCCTGCTCGTAGAGCGCGGCGACGGGCTCGGCCCGGGCGACCTTGCCGCGCGAGGCGCGCACGGCCTTGTAAGGCACCATCGGGTCAAGCTGGCGAATCACCGCTTCCACCAGATCGCCGCCCTGGTTGACCTCGGCCACCAGCCGGTCGGCCCCGTGGCGCGCCATGGCATCGAGCGCGGCGCGGGCCCATTCGGTGGGCGAAGCGGCCGAGACCGAGGCATCTTCCAGCACCACCGCGCGCCATTCCTCCGGCGCGCCTTCCGTCTCGGCCCCGACCACCACGATCCCGCATTCGTCCGAGCCCTTGTGGCCGCTCACCGGCGGGTCCACCGCCACCACGATGCGGCCGAACGGCCCGCCATCCTCGATTCGCGCCGCCTCCAGCGCCGCCGAGGTCCAGAGCGCATCTTCCGCATCCTCCAGCAGCACGCCTTCGAGCTCCTGCCGCCCCAGCCGGGTGCCCGCATAGCGCGCCCGCACTTCCTCGAGGAAGGATTTCGCCAGATAAGCGCGGTTGGCCTCGGTGGGGGCGTGGGTGGTGACCGTCGAGGGCATCGCCAGAATGCGCTTGAGCACCCCCACATTGCGCGGGGTGGTGGTGATGACCTGACGCGGATCGTCGCCCAATCGGAGCGCGAATTGCAACATGTCCCAGGTCTCTTCCGCCTTCTTCCACTTGGCCAGTTCATCCACCCAGGCGGCATCGAACTGGGGGCCGCGCAGGCCCTCCGGGTCATGGGCCGAAAACACCTGCGCCACCGCGCCATTGGGCCAGACGAGGCGCCGGCGCCCCGCCTCCCATTGCGGGCGCCGGTCCGGGGGCGAGCAGGCGATAATCCCGCTTTCGCCAAACACCATCACCTCGCGCACCTGATCGTAGGTCTCCCCCACCAGCGCCACCCGCCGCGCGCGGCCCCTGTCACGCGGGCCGGCCCCCTCCACCTGAGCGCGCACCCATTCGGCCCCGGCACGGGTCTTGCCCGCGCCGCGCCCGCCCAGGATCACCCAGCTGCGCCACTCCCCCTCCGGCGGCAGCTGGTGCTCCATGGCCCAGAACTCGAACAGATACGGCAGCGCCGCCAGGGCATTCTCACTCAGCCCGTCCAGAAACGCCGCCTGTTCCTCGCGCGTCCATGAGGCAAGACAATCGGCGCCATACTTCCTCTCGCGCAGCCTCGAGGTCGATTCCGCCTGCGCCACCTGCAATTTCACCGCTGTATTTCTCAAACCGTGTCCTTTCGTCAAAAAATGCCTGCACCGCCTTGCGCGCATCCCCCAGCGCCCGGCTCAGCGCCGCCATGTCGTCCTCTCCTTCCTCTTCCAGCCGCCGGATCCGCTCTTCCAGCGCCTCCAGCGCCCGGCAGATGTGCTTTTCGGCGATGTGCAAAACCTCTTTCGGGCTTACGGCCTCCCCATTGGTCAAGCTTTCTGTCATGTGTGGGCAATACCTCTCGCTTGTGGATTTCCCGCACGAGCGAGATGAAAAAACGACCGCGGGGCCAAGCCCCGGGCCGCTCTCCCATCCCTTCCAGCATGACACAACCTTTACGCGAATATCGCCCGCCGGTCAAACCCGCGCCCGCACGCTGCCTTAACCGCGCAGTAACCTTTCACCTTTCGCCAAATACTCCCGCCGGAGGCACGATTTTTCGCAGAAAAATCGTCTCCCCCTCAATTGCCGCGCTCGGCCTCGATTGCCCGCCAGGCGGCGACGTTGCGGTTATGCTCCTCGAGCGTGGCGGCAAAGGCATGGCCGCCGCTCCCGTCGGCGACGAAATAGAGATAATCGGTATCCGCCGGGTGCAGGGCGGCTTCGATTGCCGCGCGGCCCGGATTGGCGATCGGGGTCGGCGGCAGGCCGGCGATCACATAGGTATTGTAGGGCGTTTCGCGGCGCAGCTCGCTCTGGCGCAGGCCGCGCCCCAGCGCGCCACGGCCCTGGGTGATGCCATAGATCACCGTCGGATCGGTCTGCAGCCGCATCCCGCGGCGCAGGCGGTTGACAAAGACGCTGGCCACCAGCGGGCGCTCTTCGGCGACGCCGGTTTCCTTCTCGACGATCGAAGCCATGGTGAGCGCCTCGAGCGGGGTCTCATAGGGCAGGTCCGCGGCCCGGTTGGCCCAGGCGTCGGCCAGGAGCGCCTCTTGCGCGGCGACCATCTGCGCCACCAGGTCGGCGCGCTCTGTGCCGGCGGTCACTTCGTAGCTGTCGGGCGCCAGCATCCCCTCGGGCGGCAGGGTCTCGACGCTGCCGGTGAGAAACTCCGCCTGTTTAAGCCCCTCGATCACCTGCCACACGGTCGTCCCCTCGGCCATGGCGATTCGGTATCTGGTGCCCGGATCTTCACGCAAGCGGTTGTAATCGGGCGGAAATTCTCCCTCGCCGGGGGTGAATTCGGCGCGGGTCACGAAGCGTTCGCTAGCCGGGTCAAGCTCGCGCACCTGCATTTGCACGCGCGCAATCCCGATCCTCAGCACGATCTCGCTGCCACAGGTCGAGGCACCGCCGCGGGTGACGGTATCGGTGATTTCGGCCATCGAAACCCCCGGGCGCAGCAGAAACGAGCCGGCCTTGAGATCGCGCGTCCGACCGCTGTATTGCACCCCCATGCGAAAGATCGCGGGGCTCGAGACCGCGCCCAGCGCCTCGAGCCGGTCGGCGACCTTGCGGAAATTGGCGCCGCGCTCGACCTTCAGACAGACCGCCTGGGCGAGCGGGCCGGGCTCCGTATATTGGCGCTTGGCCCAGGCGATGAGCCCGCCCAGCACCACGAGCGCCACGATCAGCAGGGTCAGCGCGTTGGAGGCGATATTGCGCCACATCACTCGGGCGCCCTGCCCATGACCAGGCAGGCATTGGTGCCGCCGAAGCCGAACGAGTTGGACATCGCCACCCGGATCTCGCGCTCGTGCTTTGCCTTGGCGGCGAGGTTCAGCTTCGGCGTGACGGCGGGCTTGTCGAGGTTGATGGTCGGCGGGGCGACCTGATCGCGGATCGCCAGCACGCTGAACACCGCCTCCACCGCCCCGGCCGCCCCCAGCAGGTGGCCGATGGAACTCTTGGTCGAAGACATGGTGGCCCGGCTCGCCGCATCGCCCAGCAGGCGCTCGACCGTGGCAAGCTCGATCGTGTCGGCCATGGTCGAGGTGCCGTGGGCGTTGACGTAATCCACCGCTTCCGGGGCCACGCCGGCGCGCTTGAGCGCCGCGACCATGGCGCGATAACCGCCCTCGCCATCGGCCGAGGGCGCGGTGATGTGATAGGCGTCGCCCGACATGCCGTAGCCCAGCACCTCGGCATAGATACGCGCGCCGCGGGCGCGGGCGTGCTCGAGCTCTTCGAGGATCACCACCCCCGCCCCCTCGCCCATGACGAACCCGTCGCGGTCCTCATCATAGGGGCGGCTGGCGGCCTGGGGGTCGTCGGCGCGCCTGGTCGAGAGCGCCTTGGCGGCGTTGAACCCGGCAATGCCGATCTTGCAGATCGCCGCTTCGGCACCACCGGCCACCATCACGTCGGCATCATCCAGCATGATCATGCGCGCCGCATCCCCGATCGCATGCGCGCCGGTGGCGCAGGCGGTGGCGCAGGCGTGGTTGGGGCCCTTGAAGCCGTAGCGGATCGAGACCTGGCCCGAGATCAGGTTGATCAGCGCGCCGGGGATGAAGAAGGGGCTGAGCCGGCGCGGGCCGCGCTCGCCCACCATCAGGGTGTTCTTCTCGATCGAGTTGAGCCCGCCGATCCCCGAGCCGATCATCACCCCGGTGCGGCATCTGGCTTCCTCGTCCTCGGGCGCCCAGCCCGAATCGCGCACCGCCTGTTCGGCGGCGGCGATGCCGTAGAGGATGAAGTCATCCACCTTGCGCCGGTCCTTGGGGGCCATCCAGTCATCGGCGTTGAAGCTGCCGTCCGTGCCATCGCCCAGCGGCACTTCGCAGGCATATTTGGTGGCCACGTCGGCAGGGTCGAAGCGGGTGATCGGCCCGGCCCCGGATTCGCCTGCCAGAAGCCGCCGCCAGGTCTCCTCGACCCCGCAGGCCAGCGGCGTGACCAATCCCAGACCCGTGATGACGACCCGACGCATTGCCTGCCCCCTGCTCCTGCTTCCTCAGCGGTTTTCCTGAGCCGCTTGATAGCCCGCGCGGGGGGCGCGGGGCAAGCCCCCTCGGCCCGCCTCGCCCGCCTCAGCCCGCCTGCGCGAGGGGCGCGCCCCCCTCCCCGGCCAGGGCGGCTTCGGCGCGGGCCAGGTCCCATTCCACCTGCAGCAGCATCCAGAAGCCCGGCTCGGTGGAAAAGACCCGCGCCAGGCGCAGCGAGATTTCGCTGTCCACCGCCCCCTCGCCTGCCAGCAGAGCCGCCAGCCGCGCCGCAGACACACCGCTCTGTTGCGCCAGTGACGCAACATCCATCCCCCTGGGCGCCAAGTATTCGCGCGCCAGCACCTGCCCCGGATGCAGCGGCGGGCGCCTGGGCTCCTCGAGCGGCAGTTCTGTCTCCAGCCCCGCCTCCTTCCAGGCCGCGAGCCCGCCGGCCATATGCGCCACCTCGCGCCCCGCTGCCGCCAGCGCCCGCGCCGCCGCCTCGCTGCGCTTGCCGATCGCGCAATGCAGCACCACCCGCCGCCCCGGCAGCACCGGAAAATAATCCGGGTCGAGCCCGGAAAGCGGCAGCAGCATGGCGCCGGCGATATGCTCGGCCTCGTATTCGCGCGCCTCGCGCACATCCACCAGCAGCACTTCGCCCCGCTCCAGCCACCCGGCCACCTGAAGCGGCGAGACTTCGCCGACCGTCCGTTCCGAACTTTCTCCGCCCATCCCGCGCCCTTTCCGTGCTCCTGTGGAAACGGCGCCAATCTAGCGCGAAACCGGCAATATGTCGGTCCTGTTTGCGCGCCCGATGCGCAACAACGGCCCAAAACCCGCCCCGCAAACGGAAAACGGTGCCACCCGCCGAGGTGACACCGCTTTTCCCCTCTGCCGGTTCCCTCTGCCGGAGAATCGCCCGCGCCGCAGGCGCCCCGGCTCTGCCTCAGGCGGCTTCGGAGATGAACTTCACCGCGTCGCCAAAGGTCTGGATGGTCTCGGCCGCGTCATCCGGGATCTCGATGCCGAATTCTTCCTCGAAGGCCATGACCAGCTCGACCGTATCCAGGCTGTCGGCGCCCAGATCGTCGATGAAGGAGGCCGATTCCGTGACCTTGCCCTCTTCCACACCCAGATGCTCCACAACGATCTTCTTGACCCGTTCTGCGACGTCGCTCATGATAATTCCTCACGGTTTTCAGGCGCTTGGCCCGTTCTTGTCTGGCCGTTGGCGGCCCGTTGAACCCTCGCATCGCCACACGAGGCCACGCGAGAGCGCCCGCGCCCGGCTGGCGCGCGGCAAATCCCGCGCCGCCTATAGCATATCGGGCGAAAGAGGCAAATGCTTTCCGCGCCCGGCCCCGGGCCTGGGCGGCAGGGCGCGACACCGGGCGCGAAGGAGCCCGCTCACAGCATCGCCATGCCGCCATTCACATGCAGCGTGGCGCCGGTGACATAACCGGCCTCCTCGCTTGCCAGATACAGCACCGCGGCGGCGATCTCCTCGGGGCTGCCCATGCGCGCGGCGGGTATCTGGGCGTTGATCGCCGCCTTCTGGTCGTCGCTGAGCGCGTCGGTCATCGGCGTGGCGATGAAGCCGGGGGCGACCACGTTGGCGGTGATGTTCCGGCTTGCCACCTCCTGGGCGACCGACCTGGTAAGGCCCACCAGCCCGGCCTTGGCGGCGGCATAATTGGCCTGGCCTGCATTGCCGGTGGCGCCGACGATGGAGCCGATATTGATGATCCGCCCCCAGCGCGCCTTCATCATCGGCCGCATCACCGCGCGCATCAGGCGCATGGCGCTGGTCAGGTTCACTTCCAGCACCGCGTCCCATTCCTCATCCTTCAGGCGCATGAAGATATTGTCGCGGGTGATGCCGGCATTGTTGACGAGGATGTCGAGCCCGCCCATGGCCTCGGCGGCCTGTTTGGGGAGCGCGGCCACCGCCTCGCGGTCGGCAAGGTTGCAGGGCGTCACATGGGCGCGCGCGCCAAGCTCCGCGGCCAGCTCCTGCAAGGGGGCCTCGCGGGTGCCGCTCAGCGCCACCTCCGCCCCGGCCGCGTGCAGCGCCCGGGCAATGGCGCCGCCAATGCCCCCGGACGCGCCGGTAACAAGCGCCTTTTTCCCTGTCAAGTCAAACATTTGCACCCCCTTCTTCATCCATTTATCGCGGCCACCGCCGCCGCCACTTGTTCCGGCGTGCCCACCTGCCGGCAGGCAATGGAGCGCTCGATGCGCCGGATCATGCCGCTGAGCGCCTTGCCCGCGCCGATCTCCCAGATCTCGTCCACCCCCTCTGCCGCCATCCAGGCCACGCTCTCGCGCCAGCGCACCGAGCCGGTGACCTGCGCCACCAGCAGGGCGCGGATCTCGTCAGGCTCGCTGAGAGCCTCGGCGCGCACATTGGCCACCAGCGGCACGGCCGGGGCGCGCATCTCGACCTCGGCGAGCGCTGCTTCCATGGCCTCGGCCGCAGGCTGCATCAGCGCGCAGTGAAACGGCGCCGAGACCGGCAGCAGCACCGTGCGGCGCGCGCCCGCCTCCTTGGCCAGTTCGATCGCCCGCTCCACCGCGCCCTTGTGGCCCGAGATCACCACCTGGCCCGGGTCGTTGTCATTGGCCGCCTGGCAGACCGCGCCGGTCTCTTTCGCCGCCGCTTCGGCCACCGCGCTGGCAGCGGCGAAGTCGAGCCCCAGCAGCGCCGCCATCGCCCCCTCGCCCACCGGCACCGCTTCCTGCATGGCGCGCCCCCGGATGCGCAAAAGCCGCGCCGTATCGGCCAGGCTCAGCGCCCCGGCCGCCGCAAGGGCCGAATATTCGCCCAGGCTGTGGCCGGCGACGAAAGCGGCGTCCGTCACCGACACCCCCTCGGCCTCCAGCGCCCGCATAGCCGCAAGCGAAGTCGCCATCAGCGCCGGCTGGGCGTTTTCGGTCAGCGTCAGCACCTCCGCCTCGCCCTCCCAGATCAGCGCCGAAAGCTTCTCGCCCAGCGCTTCGTCCACCTCGTCGAAAACGGCCCGGGCGGCCGGATAAGACTCGGCCAGCGCCCGGCCCATGCCCACCGTCTGCGCCCCCTGCCCCGGAAATACGAATGCGCGGCTCATGCGACCTCCTGTAACTGCCTTGCACAGGAGATAACGCCCCGGAGGCGAAGGCGCAATTCGATAAGGCACCTACCGCACTGCGCCACGACCTGCCCGGCAACTCCCATGCGCAACGATTTGCAGGATTATTGCCAGGCCGGACGATACTGCGCGGGCCACGGCTCCGTTCAGGCAGAATATGCGCATCATGGCGAAACCAGGCAAACGCCGGGAAGCGTAGGGCGCAACGCATCTTGCCGCAGAGATCCAGCTTTTCGCCACCCGATCCTCGAGCCGGAATGCAAGAAATCGGTTTTCCGGTTTTCCGGTTTTCCGGTTTTCCGGTTTTCCGGTTTTCCGGTTTTCCGGTTTTCCGGTTTTCCGGTTTTCCGGTTTTCCGGTTTTCCGGTTTTCCGGTTTTCCGGTTTTCCGGTGTTCCGGTTTTCCGGTTTTCCGGTTTTCCGGTTTTCCGGTTTTCCGGTTTTCCGGTGAAAGCCGGAATCCGGATCGAAAACCCTGTCAAGCACTAATACCCCCTTGCCGACATTTTCCCGTGTGCCCCCGGGGTGCACAGACCGCCCCGCCCGGCCGACTTCCGGCAGACGGACAGGCAAGCCTGGAGCAGGCGGGCAGGAGCTAAGCCCAGGCCTCATCAATCCCGCGTTCACAGCGGCGCAGGCGATTCATCTCAGGGGGTTTTTGCCTTTGGAAAGGGGGCCACCCTGTCCGGCGGGCAAAACCCCCTGATATTTCGCGCCTCAAGCCGCTGTGAACGCGGGATTGATGAGGCCTGAGCCTAATCCGGCCTCCCCCGAGCCAGTGCCGCGGCGATCTGCGCGCGCACCTCCGGGGGCTGGGCCGCTACCGCGCCGAGCAGGCGGCGCAGTTCGGCCCGGCGGGCGTGAAGCTGATCCACCAGCGACAGCACCAGCGCGAGCGCCTCGCCCTCCAGGTCAAACTGGTCGGCAAGCTCGCAGGCCAGCCCCAACCGGGCCAGATCGACGGCGCGAAAGCCCGGCTCCGGCACACGCCGGATCGGCAGCACGATCTCGGCCTCGATGAAGCGCAACAGCCGCGCGCCGCTCAGCCCCGGCACCCGCGCGATCACTTCTCTTTCGGTATAGATCCGGCTCATGACTTCATCCCCCTGCGCGGGTCAAAGCTGTGTTTCTCCCGCCATTTCTCCATGCATTGCGCCAGTTCCGGGTCGATCTTCGGCGGCAGCACGATCCTGAGTTCCACCAGCTGGTCGCCGCGCTTGCCACCGCGCCCCATCACGCCCTTGCCCTTCATCCTCAGCACCTTGCCGCTGGAAGCGCCTTTCGGGATGCGCATCTTTACCGAGCCGGTGATGGTGGGCACTTCGACCCTGGCCCCCAGCACCGCCTCGTCAATGCCGATCGGCAGGGTAAGGCGGATATCGTCGCCCTCGCGCTTGAAAAGGGGGTGCTCGGCCACATGCACGGTGATCAGCGCGTCCCCCGGCTGGCCCTTGCCGAAGCCCGGCTCGCCCTTGCCGCGCAGGCGCAGGGTCTGACCGTCGCGGATGCCGCGCGGGATGGTTACCTCCAGCGTGTTGCCGTCGGGCAGCGTGATGCGCTTGGTGGCGCCCAGCACCGCATCCATGAACCCCACTTCCAGGCGGAAGTGGCGGTCGGCCCCGTGGGCGTGAAATTCACCCGCTCCGAAGCCCGCGCCGAAGCCCGGCCCCGAACTCCGCCCGGTGCCGCCGGCGCGCCCGCGCAGGTATTCGTCGAAGAAGCTCGATAGATCCTCGGCATTGTCGAAGCCGCGCGCATCAAAGCCCCCCTGCCCCTGATACGGATTGCCCTCGGCGCCCGCATATTGCTTGTAGAAATGGTATTCCGGGCGCTCCTGGCCGGAAGCGTCGATCTCGCCCCGATCAAAGCGCGCGCGCTGCTCGGGGTCCTTGAGCAGGTCATAGGCCGCCGATGCCGCCTTGAAGCGCGCCTCGGCGGTGGGGTCGTCCGGGTTCAGATCCGGGTGGCTGGTCTTGACGATCTTGCGATAGGCCTTCTTGATCTCGGCATCGGTGGCCGATTTGCTCAGGCCCAGCGCGGCATAAGGGTCACTGTTCATCGCACCTCTCACATTCTGTTCTGTTGTCCGCCGGGCCGGCCGGCGGCGTTACTGCAGATATTGGGAGAAACGGCGGCGATTTACAGGGGCAAGCAGTGCAATAAACACGAAAAACCGCCCCCGTGGGGCGGTTTTCCCGATCTTCCGCGCTCGTGGCGGCCTATTCGTCGTCCATCGCCTCGATGGCCTTTTCCAGCTCTTCCTTGCTGACCGGCCTGGGCGTGACCTCGGCCAGTTCAAAGATGTAATCGACCACCTTTTCCTCGAACAGCGGCGCCTGAATCTGCTGGCGCACCTCGGCATTCTGCTGCACGAATTCAAAGAATTCGCGCTCCTGGCCCGGATATTTGCGCGCTTCGTTCATCACCGCCTGGGTGAGTTCGCTGTCGCTCACCTCGATCTCGTTCTTCTGGCCAAGCTCGGCCAAGAGCAGGCCAAGGCGCACCCGGCGCTCGGCCAGCTTGCGGTGCTCGTCGCTGGGCTCGATCTCGGGGTGGTCGTGGCCCTGCTCGTCCGGGTGCTCCTCGTGCCAGAGCTGGTGGGCGATCTGCCTGGCCTCGGTATCGACCAGGCTTTCGGGTAGCTCGAAGGTCACCTTCTCGTCGAGAATGTCGAGCAGCGCGCGCTTCATCACCGCGCGGGAAGCGCCGGCATATTCGCCCGCGAGGCGCTCGCGGATCTGCTCCTTGAGCGCGTCAAGGCTCTCGGCGCCGAATTTCTGCGCGAGCTCATCGTTGACCTCGGCCGCGACCGGCTTTTTCACCGCCTTTACATTGCAGTCGAACACCGCCGCCTTGCCGGCCAGGTGCTCGGCGCCGTAATCCTCGGGGAATGTCACCTCGACGGCCACCTCATCGCCGGCCTTGGCGCCGATCAGCCCGTCCTCGAAGCCGGGGATGAAGCTGCCCGAGCCCAGCACCAGCGGGAAATCCTCGGCCGCGCCGCCCTCGAAAGCCTCGCCATCGACCTTGCCCACGAAGTCGATCACCACCTGATCGCCTTCCCTGGCCTTGGCGCCCTTCTTCCTGTCGGCGAATTCCTGGGCGGTCTCGGCGAGCTTTGCCAGCGCCTCGTCCACCTCCTTGTCGCCAGGCGTCACCTCGAGGCGCTCGAGCTTGATTCCCTTGAGATCGACCTCGGGGATCTCGGGCAGCTTTTCATAGGTGACGGAGACCTCGAGATCATCGCCGGGCTTCCAGTCCTCGTTGGTCACCTTGACCTCGGGGCGCAGGGCCGGGCGGTCGCCGCTTTCCTCGAGCTGGGCGGTAATGGCGCCGTCGATGCTCTCCTGCACCACCTCGCCCATCAGCTGATCGCCAAAGCGCTTCTTGAGCATCGCCAGCGGCACCTTGCCCTTGCGAAAGCCCTTCATCTCGATGTCGGGCTGGGCTTGCTTGAGTTTCTCATCGACCTTGGCGTCCAGATCGGCGGCGGCGACCACCAGTTTGTAGCCGCGCTTGAGGCCTTCGTTGAGGGTCTCGGTGACCTGCATGGTTTCATCCTTTTTCACGTCAGAAAGGGCCGGTCGCTGCCGCCCCGGCAATTCAGCCGCCCTTCTAGGAGGCGCCGGGGCCATGTGC
>JALWTH010000120.1 GCA_027082975.1 Paracoccaceae bacterium
CTGATCCTGGCCGGGGCCGCGCTCATCAACCGGCCGACCGAAACCGGCACTCGGTAATTGCTTGCCAGAACGGACCTCGGCGCGGTCGATCAGACGCCAAGGCCCTCTCGGCAGGCCTGCTGCACCGCTGTGAGCGCGGGATTAATGGGTCCTGAGCCTATCCTCTCCCGTGACTCAAGCCTGCGAACGTCCGACCCCGGTCGATTGTCGGCAAATGCCACCGCCATCGAAGTGTTCAGGTTGCGTTGAAAAATAATCACGCGTTTTTGATATACTACGAAAAATTCACCAAATCACCGCAGTCATGAGGTTCAGAGAAAAGCGGCCCGGAGAGACCGATTTCCGGTGTTTCGCGCGGGCGAAGGTGAATAGCCCGCCGGCGTAACCCTTGAAAACAGCGGGAAAATCATGGCGCGGTGGGGAGGGAGAAACCTTCCTCACAGGACAGTGGCGGAGAGACAGGGATTCGAACCCTGGGAGCCCGTGAAGGCTCAACGGTTTTCGAGACCGCCCCGTTCGACCACTCCGGCACCTCTCCGCGGGGTCCGGTTGCGATTTAGGGCCAGATTGGCCGGGACGCAAGGGGGTTCCTGCGGAAATTCGCTTTCCGGCTGCTTGTGATTGGTTCTTCGACGTTCTAGATTCGGGAAAATGCAGCCCAGAGACGGAAAAGCCCGGATGACTCCCAGAATAGCCGCGCAGATCCTGCGCCCCGTTGCCGCCCTGCTGGTCCTTGCCCTGCTGGTCGCCGCGCCCGCTCAGGGGGCCGAACGCGCCAAGCTGCGCGCCTTTCTCGAGGTGACCGGATTCGACAAGGCGATCGAGGGATTGCAGGACGGTGCGGTGGCCGGGCCGGGGCTTGTCGGCGACGCGCCCGATGCCTTTGGCAGCGAATGGGTGCGGCTGGCGCGCGAGATCTTCGACCGGCAGGCCATGGTCGATGAGGCGCTGGACATGATGGAGGCGGTGATGCCCGACGAACTCGTGGATCACGGCGCCGCCTTTTATGCCAGCGATCTGGGCCAGCGGCTGGTGGCGGCGGAGAATGCCGCGATTGCGGTGCCGGACGAGGAGAAATACGCTCTTGGCGAGCAGATCGTTCGCGAACTGGCGGCCACGGACCCGGATCGGATCGGGCTCTACCGCCAGATGTCCGAGGCCATTGGCGGGGTCGAGCAATCGGTGCGCGCGGCGATCGAGCTTCAGCTGCGCTACCTGATGGCGGCGGTGGCCGCGGGGTCCAGCGAACTGGACATGTCCGAGGCCGATCTGCGCGGGCTGCTCGAGAGCCAGTCCGACGAAATCGCCCGCAATGTCGAACTCTACACGATCCTGGGCGCGGCCTATACCTATCGCGACTTCTCCGACGAGGACATGCGCGCCTATGTGGCGGCGCTTTCGCATCCGAAGATGCGCCAGGTCTATGAATTGCTCAATGCGATCCAGTTCGAGGTGATGGCCGCGCGTTACGAGCGCCTGGCGGCGGCGCTGGCGGACCTGGCTCCGCAGACCGAGTTGTAGCGCCCGGGCCCTGCTGCGCCGGCAGCGCCCGGTGCAGTTTGCCGCAGTCGCCCGGGGGTGTTTGCGGGGGGTGTTCGCGGGGGGTGTTTGCGGGGGCTGTTTTCCTCTTGACACCGGCACCGATTGGCCCGATAAGCGCGCTCTCCGGCAGGCTTGGGCCTGCGCGGAGCAAGCATGCGCAATACCGCCCGATGGGGCGGTGCTGTCCGAGGCGGGGG
>JALWTH010000121.1 GCA_027082975.1 Paracoccaceae bacterium
CTCCGGGGGTGGACGAGGACGCGCCGCTCCTGATCGTCGATGACGTGTACGAGGCGCTGCTCGATCTGGGGCGCGCGGCACGGGCGCGCACGGATGCGCGGGTGATCGCGGTCACCGGCTCGGTCGGCAAGACCACCACCAAGGAGATGCTGCGCAGCGCGCTTGCGCGCCAGGGCAGGGTGCATGCCGCCCACATGAGCCTGAACAATCACTGGGGGGTGCCGCTGACGCTGGCACGGATGCCACGCGCCACAGATTTCGCCCTTGTCGAGATCGGCATGAATCACGCCGGCGAGATTGCCCCCCTCAGCCGTCTGGCCCGCCCGCGTGTGGCGGTGATTACCAATGTCGCCCAGGCCCATATGGCCGCTTTTGACGGAATCGAAGATATCGCCCGCGCCAAGGCCGAGATCTTTCAGGGCATGACGCCCGGCAGCACCGCCATTGTGAACCGCGACATTGAAACCTTCGGGCTGCTCGACGGTATCGCCCGCGCGGCCGGCTGCTCGGTGGTGACCTTTGGTCGGGACCCGGGCGCCGATTTTCGCGTGGTCGAACTGTCGCGCAATCGAAACCTCACCAGCATGCGCGCGCAGATGCATGGTACCCCCCTGATGGCGCGGATCAATGCGCCGGGGCCGCATCTGGCCCTGAACGCGCTGGCTGTTCTGGCCGCTGTCGAGGCCGTCGGTGCCGATGTCGCGCTTGCCGCGCTGGACCTGCGCGGCTGGAGCCCCCCCGAGGGGCGCGGTGCGCGCCACATGATCGCGCTCGACCCCACTGCGGACGAGTTGTGCCTCGAACTGATCGACGACGCCTACAACGCCAACCCGGCCTCGATGGCGGCGGCATTCGACGTGCTTGCGGCAAGTACGCCCTGCGACGGTATCGGGCGCATTGCGCGCGGTCGTCGCATCGCCATGCTGACCGACATGCTGGAGCTGGGCGAAAATGCTGCCGACATGCACCGCGCCCTGGCCGCGCTGCCGGCGGTTGAAACGATTGATCGGTTTCACCTGGCCGGACCGTTGATGCGCGCGTTTTTCGAGGCGCTGCCCTTTGACAAGCGGGGCGAGTGGCATGAATCCGCCGAAGGGCTGGCCGCACGGGTGCATCACCTGCTTGACGCGGGCGACGTGGTCATGGTCAAGGGGTCCAAGGGTTCGCGTGCGTCCCTTGTGGTGCGCGCCATAATGAAACTGGACCGCACCGCCTAGGGCGGGTGCAGCAAGGCAGGATCGGGCCGAAAGCAGGACAAGGTGGCAGGATGCTCTATTTTCTAAGCGACTTTTCGGATGGTGGCGGAATCTTCAATCTGTTCCGCTATATCACCATGCGCTCGGGCGGGGCGTTCTTTACCGCGCTGCTGTTCGGTTTTCTGTTCGGCCGACCCCTGATCGACCTGCTCAGGCGGCGTCAGGGCAACGGGCAACCCATCCGCAAGGACGGCCCCGAAAGCCATATCCTGGAAAAGGCGGGAACCCCGACCATGGGCGGGGTATTGATCCTGGGTGCGCTGATCGTGTCGACCCTGATCTGGGCGCGTCTGGACAATACCTATATCTGGATGGTGCTGTTCGTGACCGTTTCCTTCGGCTTGCTGGGCTTTGCCGACGATTATGCCAAGGTCAGCCGCAACAGCAGCGACGGCGTGTCGGGAAAGCTGCGTTTCGGCATAGGTCTGGTCGTGGCGGGGATCGCCGGATACTGGGCC
>JALWTH010000122.1 GCA_027082975.1 Paracoccaceae bacterium
GGTCGGGTGGGGCCGTCCTTCAGGTCGAGCCCCTTGCGCAGGGGGGCGAGGTCGGCATCCTCGGGCGCGCCCTCGACCTGCACCAGGTAGGCCTTCTCGACCTTGTGGCGCGGATGGGTCAGGCGCGCCTGCAGGCGGCCGTCATCGGTGAGCAGCAGGAGGCCTTCGCTGTCGCGGTCGAGCCGCCCGGCCGGGTAGAATCCGGGCAGGTCGATGAAGGCCGAGAGCGTCGGGCGCGGGCTGGGGCTGCGCGTGTCGGTGAATTGCGACAGCACGCCGAAGGGTTTGTTGAACAGGATCAGGCGGGCCATGGCCCGAACAAAAGCCAGAACCGCGCCGAGTGCAAGCGCCGGGCTTGCGGCCGCGCCCGGCCGGGGGCGGGGGGCGATTTTTCCGCGAAAAATCGCAGCCGAGCGCAGCGAGGCCCCGGAGCAGCGAAAATTTGTGGAAAATTTTCGAAAATTTTCCCGCTCAGGCGCGGCCGCATGTGTTTGCCAACTGGGCCTAGCCGGAGCGGATTTTTTCGGTTATGCTGGCAGCGGATCCGGGGCCAACCCGGGCCGAGCAGTTTCAGACAGCAGGCAAGCAGCAGGCAAGCAGATGACCGAGATGGTATATGGCGCCCGGCCGAGGGCGCAGGGGGAGCCGATCCTGCCCCGGTGGTGGCGGACCATCGACAAGGTATCGGTGGCCTGCATTCTGATCCTCTTCGGCATCGGCCTGCTGCTGGGCTTTGCCGCCTCGCCGCCCCTGGCCGAGCGCAACGGGCTGGGTCCTTTCCATTACGTGCAGCGGCAGGCCTTTTTCGGCTCCGTGGCGGTCGTCGCCATGCTGGCCACCACCATGATCCGCCCGCGCATGGTGCGGCGGCTGGCCGTGATCGGCTTTGTCGTCTTTCTGCTGGCGGTGGCGCTGCTGCCCTTCTTTGGCACCGATTACGGCAAGGGCGCGGTGCGCTGGTACAGCCTCGGCTTCGGCTCGCTGCAGCCCTCGGAATTCCTCAAGCCCGGTTTCATCGTCGCCGCCGCCTGGCTGATGGCGGCAAGCCAGGAGATCGGCGGGCCGCCGGGCAAGTCGTTGTCGCTGGGGTTGGCGGTGCTGGTGGTGGGGCTCTTGGCGATGCAGCCGGATTTCGGCCAGTCGGCGCTGATCCTGTTCGGCTGGGGGGTGATGTATTTCCTCGCCGGCGCGCCGTGGTTCCTGCTGATCCTGCTGGCCGGCGCGGTGCTGGCGGGCGGCAGCTTCGCCTATGCCAATTCGGAGCATTTCGCCCGGCGCATCGACGGCTTTCTCAATCCCGATATCGACCCGCGCACCCAGCTGGGTTATGCCACCAACGCGATCCGCGAGGGGGGCTTTTTCGGGGTCGGCGTGGGCGAGGGGCAGGTGAAGTGGTCGCTGCCCGACGCGCATACGGATTTCATCATCGCCGTGGCGGCCGAGGAATACGGGCTGATCCTGGTGCTGATCGTCATCGCGCTTTATGCCACCGTGGTGGTGCGCTCCTTTCTGCGGCTGATCCGCGAGCGCGACCCGTTCATCCGCCTGGCGGGCTCGGGGCTGGTGGCGATATTCGGGGTGCAGGCGCTGATCAATATGGGCGTGGCGGTGCGCCTGCTGCCGGCCAAGGGCATGACCCTGCCCTTTGTCTCCTATGGCGGCTCGTCGGTCATCGCCGCCGGGATCACCGTGGGGATGCTGCTGGCCTTTACC
>JALWTH010000123.1 GCA_027082975.1 Paracoccaceae bacterium
TGCTGGGCGAGGGGATGTTCTGATGGCGCGCGCGGGCGGAGGCAGGCAGGGCGGCGGGAGCGCCGGCGGCGGTGGCGGCCGGGGCGGCAGGCGCGGCGGTGCGGGCGGCGGCAAGAACACCTCCGGGCGCGGCCAGCGCGAGCTCAGGGTGCGGGTCAGGACCGCGCGCGGGCGCAAGCTCTCCTCGACCCGCTGGCTCGAGCGCCAGTTGAACGATCCCTATGTGAAACGCGCCCGCGCCGAGGGGATGCGCGGGCGCGCGGCCTACAAGATCCTCGAGATCGACGACCGCTTTCGCTTTCTCGTGCCCGGCGCGCGGGTGGTGGATCTGGGATCGGCGCCCGGCGGCTGGGCGCAGGTGGCGGTGGAGCGGGTCAATGCGCTCGGCCGGAAGAAGGGCAAGCCGGTGGGCCGGGTGCTGGGGGTGGATCTCAGGGAAGTCGAGCCGGTGGCGGGCGCCGAGTTTCATGTGCTCGACTTCATGGCCGATGGCGCCGACGAGCAGCTCAAGGCCTGGCTCGGCGGGCGCGCCGATGTGGTGATGAGCGACATGGCGGCGGCTTCCTGCGGCCACAAGCAGACCGACCATCTGCGCATCATGGCGCTGTGCGAGGCGGCGGCCTGGCTGGCCTTTGACGTGCTCGAAGAGGGCGGGACCTTTGTCGCCAAGGTGCTGGCCGGCGGCGCCGAGGGCGAGCTTCAGAAGATGCTGAAGCAGAAATTCGCCCGGGTGCTGCATGTGAAGCCGGCCGCGAGCCGGTCCGACAGCAGCGAGAAATTCGTGGTGGCCACGGGCTTTCGCGGCTGAGCGCGGCGGCGCGAGGGGGGCACGATTTTTCGCGGAAAAATCGCCCCCGCCGCCCCCTCAGGCGAGAGCGGCGAGGATGCGCGCCCAGCTGCGCGTGCCCTTGTGGAAGCTTTCGAGGTCGTATTTCTCGTTGGGCGAATGGATCCGGTCGTCGTCGCGGCCAAAGCCGATCAGCAGCGAATCCATGCCCAGCAGGGTCTTGAAATGCCCGGCAATGGGGATCGAGCCGCCGCAGCCCACATAGGCGGCCGGGCGGGGCCATTCGTCGCTGAGCGCCTTTCGGGCCTGCTCGAAGGCGGGGTTCTCGGTCTCCATCTGTGCGGCGCGCGAGCCGCGGCTATCGTGCCAGATCACGGTGAAATCGGCGGGGATGGCCCCCTCCACATATGCGACGAAGGCCCGGTGGATCGCCTCCGGGTCCTGATCGCCCACCAGCCGGAAGCTCAGCTTGCAATGGGCCTCGGCGGGCAGCACGGTCTTGAACCCCTCGCCGGTATAGCCGCCCCAGAGGCCGTTGACTTCGCAGGTGGGGCGCGACCAGATCATCTCGAGGGGCGTGCGGTCCCGCTCGCCGGCGGGCTCGCCGAGCCCCACTTCGCCCAGATAGGCCGCATGGTCGAAACCGAGCCCCTGCCACTGGGCGCGGATCGCCTCGGGAAGCTCCGGCACGCCGTCGTAAAAGCCCGGCAGGGTGATGCGCCCGCGCGCATCGTGCAGCCCCGCGACGAGCCGCGAGAGCACATGCAGCGGGTTGCCCGCAAGCCCCCCATACATGCCCGAATGCAGGTCGCGATCGGCGCCGCGAATGGTGAATTCCTCGGTCAGAAGCCCGCGCAGCATGGTGGTGATCGCCGGCACCGCGCTTTCGAACAGGCCGGTGTCGCAGATCAGGGCGATGTCGGCGCTGAGTTCGGCGGCATTTTCTCTGAGGAACGGCACCAGCGAGGGCGAGCCCGATTCCTCCTCGCCCTCCAGCAGCACGGTGATGGCGACCGGCAGCGCGCCGTGCTCGGCCTTCCAGGCGCGGCAGGCCTCGAGGAAGGTCATCAGCTGGCCCTTGTCGTCGGAGGCGCCGCGCGCGCGGATCACCTTGCCCCTGTCGGTCTCTTCCAGCGCCGGCTCGAAAGGCGGCCTCTGCCAAAGCTCCAGCGGGTCCACCGGCTGCACGTCGTAATGGCCGTAAAACAGCACATGCGGCGCGCCTTCGGGGCCCTCGGCATGGGCCACGACCATGGGGTGGCCCGGCGTGGGGCGCTTTTCTGCCGCAAAGCCAATGTCTTGCAGGTCGGCCACCAGCCAGTCGGCGGCGCGGTCGCAATCGGCCGCATAGGCCGGGTCGGTGGAGATCGAGGGGATCCTGAGCAGGTCCATCAGCCGCTCCAGCGCCTGGGGAAGGGCTTCGTCGATACGGGCAAGGACGGGGGCAAGGGGCATGTCGGTCTCCGGTTCGTCTCCGGTCGGGGAAATCGCGCGCAGCGTAACAGCAATGCGAGCGCTGTCCAGTGCCTCTGGCGCCCGGCGCGCGGGCGGGCTAAAGAGGAGGGGCGGGGCGCGACAAGGGAGTATCTGATGCGTCATTCGGTTTCCGTCATTGCTGCGGGCATCACCGCCGGCCTGGCCGGTCTGCTGCTGGTCGCGGGCGCGACTGCCGCCGCGGCCGAGCCGCTCAGCCCGAAACAGGCGAAGAAGCAGCTTTTCAGGGGCGACAGGCTGCGCGTCGAACTGCTCGACCTGAGCGCGCTCTCGCCCACCACCCGCGCCCAGGCCGAGGCCATCGCCACTTCGCTCACCGATCCGGAAATCGCCGCGCAATGGGCGGCGATGGGCTTTTCCATGGGCTATTACGGCGCCATGGCGGTCAAGCCCGACCGGCCGCTGAGCCCCACCAGCATGGCGATTTCCAACAACCTGCACAGCCCCGAAGCGGCCGAGGCCGCGGCGCTGGCGGCCTGCAATGCGCTGCCCGGCGGCGAATGCGCGGGCGTGGCGCTGATCCTGCCCAAGCGCTACAAGGCGCGCGACTTTACCCTGAGCCAGGCGGCCACCGAGGCCTTTCGCACCGGCTGGGGCAGGCCGGACGCCCCGCAATACCTCGCCTATTCGCCCTCCACCGGCGCCTTTGTCATCGCCAGGGGGGCGGGGGCCGATGCCGCCGCCCTTGCAAGCTGCAACGAACAGACCGGGCTCGGCGATTCCGCCGATTGCGTGATCGGGATCGCCGAGGAGTGAGCGGCGGATGACGGGGCAGGGCGCCGAACGGACGGGTCTTGCGCAAGGCGGCCTGAAAGCGCGTCAAGATGTATCAGCATATTCGTATGTATTTCGTAACAAAACGGGTATAAGCTGCGCCGAGTCGTTTTCGGCGCTCCGGTTGCTCCGGTTTCAGGCATTCATGCCGCATCCGGGTGCTCGGCGCGTGGCATGGCCCGGTACAGGGCTGGCATTGCCAACCGCACCAGCCGCCGCGAATGATGCAGGCATACCACAGGGGAACGCGCATGGACCACACCGCATATCTTGACGCAGCGCTCGGGCGCCTGCACGAGGAGGGGCGCTATCGCGTCTTCATGGATATCGAGCGCGCGCGCGGCCAGTTCCCCCATGCCACTTGGCACAAGCCCGACGGCACCACCGCCCCGGTCGTGGTCTGGTGCGGCAACGACTACCTCGGCATGGGCCAGCACCCGGAAGTGCTCGCCGCCATGCACGAGGCGCTCGACGCCACCGGCGCGGGCTCCGGCGGCACCCGCAACATCTCCGGCACCACGGTCTGGCACAAGCGCCTGGAGGCCGAGCTTGCCGACCTGCACCGCAAGGAGGCGGCGCTGCTGTTCACCTCCGCCTATATCGCCAATGACGCGACGCTGAGCACCCTGCCGAAGCTTTTCCCGGGCCTGATCATCTATTCGGACGCGCTCAACCACGCCTCGATGATCGAGGGCATCCGGCGCAATGGCGGCGCCAAGCGGATCTTCCGCCACAACGACACCGGGCACCTGCGCGAACTGCTCGAAGCCGACGACCCGGACGCGCCCAAGCTGATCGCCTTCGAGAGCGTCTATTCGATGGACGGCGATTTCGGCCCCATCGAGGCGATCCTTGACCTCGCGCAGGAATTCGGCGCGCTCACCTATATCGACGAAGTGCACGCGGTGGGCATGTACGGGCCGCGCGGCGGCGGCGTGGCCGAGCGCGACGGGCTGATGGGGCGTATCGACATCATCAACGGCACGCTGGCCAAGGCCTATGGGGTGATGGGCGGCTATATCGCCGCCAGCGCGAAAATGGTAGACGCCATAAGGTCTTACGCCCCGGGCTTCATCTTTACCACCAGCCTGCCGCCGGCGGTCGCCGCCGGCGCCGCGGCCAGCGTGCGGCTGCTCAAGGCCGACCAGGCCCGGCGCGACGCCCACCAGCAGGCCGCATCCGTGCTCAAGACCCGCTTCAAGGCGCTCGGCCTGCCGGTGATCGACCATGGCAGCCATATCGTGCCGGTGATCGTGGGCGATCCGGTCCATACCAAGCAGCTTTCCGACCTGCTGCTTAGCGATCACGGCATCTATGTGCAGCCGATCAATTTCCCCACCGTGCCGCGCGGCACCGAGCGGCTGCGCTTCACCCCCTCGCCGGTGCACGGGCCGGATGAAATGGACCGGCTGATAAAGGCGATGGACGCGCTCTGGTCGCAATGTGCGCTGAATCGCGCCGAACTCTCGGCCTGACCCCGGCACATATCTGTCAACAGGTCGCATTTGTGCTATACCAGCCCAAGAGGCGTGGCATCGCGCTGATTCGTCATCTTTCGGGGGGGAGTGGCGAAAGGGATGCGGCCCGGCCCGGGCCGCCAAGGGGACGTGACAGGCATGATTGGGCGGTGGCGCACACCAGAGATCGAGGAGCCGGCGGAACAACCGCGCAGCTTTGACGATTTCGAGCTGCGCCTGGGCGACCTGATGCGCGGCGAACGGGCCACCCTGGGCAAGTCGCTGCTCGACGTGCAGCGCGAACTGAAGATCAAGGCCAATTACATCGCCGCGATCGAGAATGCCGACCCTTCGGCCTTCGAAACCCCGGGCTTCATCGCCGGCTATGTGCGCTCCTATGCGCGCTATCTGGGCATGGACCCGGAATGGGCCTTCGAGGCCTTCTGCCGCGAATCGGGCTTTTCCACCGCGCATGGGCTGTCGGCCGCAGCCTCGGCGATCAAGCCGCAGACGCGCGAGCGCGCCGGCGACCCGCTGGCCGATCCCGAAGCGCTGTTCGTGCCCCAGGGCGAAAGCATCTTCGCCGGGATCGAACCGGGCGCGGTCGGCTCGGTGCTGGCGCTGCTGGCGCTGATCGGGGTGATCGGCTTTGGCGGCTGGTCGGTGCTGCGCGAGATCCAGCAGGTCGATTTCGCCCCGGTGGAGCAAAGCGCCGGCGTGCTGCCGGAGCTGGAGGATTTCACCGAGGACAAGGCGGCGATAGCCGACGCGACCGGCGGGGCAGGGCTCAACACGCCGCCTTCGGTCGAGGCGCTGGACCGGCTCTACCGCCCCGAGGCGCTGGACGTGCCGGTGCTGGTGGCGCGCGACGGACCGATCTCGACCCTCGACCCGGCCGAGGTCGGGGCCCTGGCCGGCGAGACACGCAACATGCCGGCAGCGCCGGGAGAGCCCGGGGCGGGGGCGCTCCCGCTGGCCGAACCGGCCGTGCCACCCGTCAGCGAACCGGACGCCGCGGACCCGGCTCCGGCGGAAATCGCTGCCGCCACCGGCAGCGTCCGCGTCTTCGGCGCCAACCCGCCCGAAGTGGCGATCTTTGCCGTGCGCCCCGCATGGGTGCGGGTGCAGGCCGCCGACGGCTCCGTCATCCTCGAGAAAATCCTCGAAGCCGGTGAGCAATATGTGCTGCCAGCCATGGAAACCCCGCCGGTCCTGCGCACCGGCAATGCCGGCTCGGTCTATTTCGCGGTGAACGGCACCGCCTATGGCCCCTCCGGCCAGGGCGCAACCATCGTCAAGAATGTCAGCCTCTCGGCCGAATCCCTGGCCGAGACATACCCGCCAGCCGATCCGAGCCGCGATGCCGACCTGGCAACCTATGTCGCCGAACTCGAGGCCAATCGCTGAAATCCGCGCCGTCAGTTGCAGGGAGCCGAGCAGGGAGCTGACCGGAACGGCGCCCCGGATCGCCGGCACCCCGTCCCCGCCGGCCATCGCGAAGGACCGGCGCCGTGCCTTTCCGCTTCTTCTGTTCAAAAATATCCCCGCCGGAGGCACGATTTTTCTGCGAAAAATCGCAGGGTCCGACCAGAGGCGACCGGACCCTGCCCATCCCCGGTCTCAGCGGTAAACGATGGTCGTGACCTTGCCGTCCACGATCTCGAACAGCCGGTAATTGCCAGCGCTTTCGCCCGCGCCGCTCTCCTCCACCAGTTTCGCATAGATCGCCGCGCCGGGGCTCTCGGCGCCCGGGTTCTGGCCGGTCGAGCCATTGAGCTCGGCGCCGAAATCCGCCTCGAGCCTCTCGCCCAGCATCCCGGCGGCAAAGTGAAAGCGGTCAAAGGCGCCCAGGTCCAGCGCGGTGCAGGCGCTTCATCTCAGGGGCCTTTTGCCCTTGGAAAGGGGGCCACCCTGTCCGGCGGGCAAAAAACCCCTGATAGCACGCGCCTCAAGCCGCTGTGAGCGCGGGATTGATGGGTCCTGAGCCTAATAGCCGAAGATCACCAGCAGATCGCCCCCCGCGGCCGCCAGCGCCCCCATCTCGGCCGAATAATCCGCCTTGCCGTCCTCATGCGGCGCGACGATGGTCACCCTGCCGCCCAGGGCCTCGTAGGGCTTCTGGAAACTCTCGACCAGCCCCTTGCCGTAATCGTTGTTGGTATAGGTGATGGCCACCGACATGACGCCGTTTTCCACCAGGGTTTCGGCCATGACCTCGCCTTCGCGCGCCGCCGAAGGCGCGGTGCGGAAAAACAGGCCGTCATCCTCCACCTGCGAAAGCGCCGGGCTGGTGGCGGTGGGGGAGATCATCGCGATCCCGTTGGGCACCGCCACATTGGCGATCACCGCGCCGGTCACCCCGGAGCAGTCGGCGCCGACGATCTCCGCAACCCGGTCCGAAGTGATCATCCGCTCCGCCGCCGCGGTGGCCGCGCCATTGTCGATGCAGGTGGAGTCTCCGCGCACCGGGGTGACCGTCTCGCCGCCCAGAAACCGCCCGGATTCGCTCACCTCCCGCATCGCCAGTT
>JALWTH010000124.1 GCA_027082975.1 Paracoccaceae bacterium
GTTACCGCGAAATGGCGCCCTGGTTTGCCCGCGCCGAGGCGCTCTACCACGTCTGCGGCGAGGCCGACCCTCTGAGCGAAGCTCCCGACGCCCTGCCAGCCGGCCCGCCGCCCGACCCCGCCGACCGTGCCCTGATGGAGCGCCTTGCGAGAAATGGCCTGCACCCCTACCGGCTCCACGCCGCCATTCGCCACCTGCCCGGCTGCGGCGAATGCCTCGGGCGCAAATGCCCCCGCGCCTGCAAGATGGACGGCCGCTCCGCCGGCATCGAACCGGCGCTGGCCACGGGCAGAGCCGCGCTCCTGTGCGAGGCCGAGGTGGTGGCGATCCGGGGCGGTGAGCGGGTGACCCATGTCGAGCTTCGCCACGGCGGCGCCCTGCACCGGCTCAGCGCGCGCGCCTATGTGCTGGCCGGCGGCGCGCTCGCCTCGCCCCGCCTGCTGCTGGCCTCTGCCAGCGAGGCCTGGCCCGAGGGGCTGGGCAATGCGAGCGGGCTGGTGGGGCGCGGGCTGATGTTTCACCTCAACGAGATGCTCGCCGTCTGGCCCCGCGGCGCCGCGCGCGGCCCCGGACCCTCGAAGGCGGTCTCGTTTCGCGACCTCTACTGGCGCGAAGGCCGGCGCTTTGGCACCGTGCAGGCGATGGGGATCGACCTGGGCGAAGGCGAAGCCCTCCACTACCTGCGCCTGGCAATCGCCCGCTCGCCCTGGCTCAGCCGCCTGCCCGGCGCGCGCCAGCTTGCCCGCATCCCGGCCGCCCTTGCCGTGCGCCTGCTGGGCAGCGCCAGGGTCTTTGTCGGTATCATCGAAGACCTGCCGCTGGACGAAAACCGCGTCACGCTGGATGCGGACCGCCCCGACTGTCTCTCCTTCACCTACGACTTCCCGCCCGAACTGCTCGCCCGCCGCCGCGCCTTTCGC
Organism: Paracoccaceae bacterium; assembly: GCA_027082975.1. Lineage (GTDB taxonomy): Bacteria > Pseudomonadota > Alphaproteobacteria > Rhodobacterales > Rhodobacteraceae > JAAEUB01. Next base: position 921 of record JALWTH010000124.1, read on the forward strand.
CGCGCCATGAAGCGCGCCTTTGCCGGGCTGCCGCGCGCCTTTCTCGGCCACGCCCCGGAGCCCAATACCGGCCACCCCAGCGGCACCCTGCGCATGGGGCGCGAGCCGGCGGCGAGCGTTACCGATGCCGATTGCCGCCTCTGGGGGGTCGAGAACCTCTGGGTCGCCGATGCCAGCGTGTTTCCCACCTCGATGGGGGTAAATCCCAGCCTCACCATTGCCGCCAACGCCCTGCGCGTGGCAGACAGGATTGCCGAAAGGATGCGCCATGACAGCACCGCCATCACCTCCTGACTGGCTGGCCGAGGGTCTCGCCGTGGTCACCGGCGCGGGCGCCGGGCTGGGGCGCGCGCTTGCCGTCGAGCTATGTGGGCGCGGGCTCGGCGTCGCCGGGCTGGGGCGCAGCGCCGAGAGCCTCGCCGAAACCGCCTCCCTCGCAGGCCCCCGCTTCAGCGCCCATATCTGCGATGTGAGCGACGCGCGGGCGGTGGAAGAGACCTTTGCCGCGCTCGGCCCCGTCGCCCTGCTGGTCAACAACGCCGCCACCTATCCCCGCCGCGACTTCCTCGACGAAACCGGCGCGAGCTTCATGGCCACCGTCGCCACCAATCTCGGCGGCGTTGTCCATTGCAGCCGCGCCGCGCTCGCCTCCATGGTCGAGACCGGGCGCGGGCGCATCCTCAATGTCGCCACCTTTGCCGACCTCGCCCCGCTGCCCGCCAGCGCCGCCTACAGCACCTCCAAGGGCGCGGCCCGCATCCTCACCCGCGCCCTTGGAG
>JALWTH010000125.1 GCA_027082975.1 Paracoccaceae bacterium
GGTCATAGGCCGGGGCGGTGCGCAGGGGGCGGCAGGCGGGGCGCTCTTCGTCCGGGTGGTGGAGGATATAGACGTGGTTGTAGCATTCCTCGTTCTTGCGCGCGGCATATTCGGTGGTCATCCAGTCCTGGCCGTAGCGCTTGGGGTCGAGGGAGGCCATGTCGATCTCGGCTTCGCCCTCGACCATCATCTGGGCGAGGTAATGGCCGGTGCCCCCGGCCGCGGTGATGCCGAAGGAGAAGCCCTCGGCCAGCCACATGTTTCTCAGCCCCGGGGCGGGGCCCACCAGCGGGTTGCCGTCCGGCGTGTAGCAGATCGGCCCGTTGAAATCGTCCTTGAGGCCCGAATCCCGGCAAGAGGGGATGCGGTGGAGCATGGCCATGTACTGGCTTTCGATGCGCTCCAGATCGAGCGGGAACAGGTCGGCGCGGAAGCTGTCGGGCACGCCGTATTCGAAGCGCGCCGGCGCGCCCTTCTCGTAGACGCCGAGGATCCAGCCGCCGCGCTCCTCGCGCACATAGGACTGGGCGTCGGCGTCGCGGATCACCGGGTGCTCGGGCCTGCCCTCGGCGCGCCATCTGACCAGCTCGGGGTCGGCATCCATGACGATGAACTGATGCTCGACCGGGATCGCCGGGATCCTGATGCCCAGAAGCCGCGCGGTGCGCTGGGCGTGGTTGCCGGAGGCGGTCACCACATGCTCGGCGGTGATGGTGACGGTCTCGTCCGAGGGCACGAGGTTGCCGCCCTTCTCGACCATCCTGGTGCAGGTGACTTCCCAGGCGGCGCCGTTCCAGCGGAAGGCATCGGCCTGAAGCTTGCGCACGATCTCGACGCCGCGCTGGCGCGCGCCCCTGGCCATGGCCTGGGTCACGTCGGCGGGGTTTATGTAGCCGTCGGTGTGGTGGTAGAGCGCGCCCTTGAGGTCGGAGGTCTCGATGAGCGGCCAGCGTGCCTTGATCTCGTCCGGGGTGAGGAAGGTATAGGGCACGCCGCAGGTCTCGGCGGTGGAGGCATAGAGCATGTATTCGTCCATCCGCTCCTCGGTCTGGGCCATGCGCAGATTGCCCACGACGGCGAAACCGGCATTCAGGCCTGTTTCCGCCTCCAATGTCTTGTAGAACTCCACCGAATACTGGTGGATATGGGTGGTGGCGTAGGACATGTTGAACAGCGGCAGAAGCCCGGCCGCGTGCCAGGTGGAACCGGAAGTAAGCTCGTCGCGCTCGATCAGCATCACGTCGTCCCATCCGGCCCTGGCCAGGTGATAGGCGATCGAACTGCCCACCGCGCCGCCGCCGACCACGAGGGCTTTTACCTTGGTCTTCATCCCGTCTCCTCCCTTGGCTCCATGGGCGCAGTCTAGGGGCTTGGCCGGGCGCAGGGAAGAACCAGCCGACCCATGAGAGCGCAAATGCGACAGGGGGCTTTCCACGGTGGCGGGGGTGGGCGATTTTTCGCAGAAAAATCGGTGCCTCCGGCGGGAGTATTTGGCGAAAGGCGAAAGGGGTCAGGGAAGCGGCAGGGCCGGGGCGAGGATGGCCTGGAGTTCGCGGCGGCGGGGGTTTTGTGGCTCGAACAGGCGGTAGCAGAGGTAGTCTTCGACCATCGCCGCCTGCTGTTCGAAGCCGTAGGCTTGGAAGGGGCGCGGGCCGGTGCCGTCCCAGAAATAGGGGTCGGCCTTGCGGGCGGCTTCGGCGAGCGGGCGCAGGGGCGAATAATGGGTGGTGGCGCGGTTCTGCCATTGCCAGACATGGGTGAGTTCGTGGGCCATAAGGAAGCCCTGGGGCACGAGGAAGCGCTCGGGCCAGCCGGGGAAGGTATCGGCCGCGTAATATTCGCGCTTGATGAACACCGTATTGCCCAGCACGAAGGCGGCGGGCCAGCGGATCCGGCGTGGCTGCGGGGTGCGGGTGCAGAAGCCCTCGGGGATGTCGGCACGTGCGGCTCTGGCGGGGGGTGCGGGCGCGGGTTTCGGCAGCGGGGCGAGGCCCGCGCCCACGCGCACACGCACGCGCGCCGGGTCGAGCGTGTCGCCGAACATGTCGCGGGCAAAGGCGGTCTCGCCCGGGGTCAGCGGGCGGGCGCAGGCGGCGAGGCTGGCGGCAAGCAGGAGAGGCAGGGCGAGGCGTTTCATGGCTATCTCAGGCGAAACGTGTTGCGCAGGCCGAGGCCGAGGAGGAACAGGAGGGGGATGGCGGCAAGCGTCTGCGCGCCTGCATATATCTTCAGCCATGTGGGCAGGGCCTGATAGAACCCGGCGCCGAAATAGGTGCGCCCGAAGCCGGTGAAGGGGAGCGCGTTGGCGAGGGACCAGCCCATGCCTTGCCAGAAGGTGCTGCCGGCGGGCGGCGTGCCCTGCATGCCGGTGTGAAAGCTGAACAGCGCGGCGCCAAACACGATCAGCACCCCCGTTGCTGCCAGCGGCCGCCAGATGGAGATTCCGTAATCGGACAGGAGCGCGTAGAGGGAATAGAGAACGCGCGTCGCACCCCCGGCCATCGCGGCCTTGCAGCGCATTTCCTGGCGGTGGAAGAACTGCTCTTCGTCGATCTGCTGGGTCTTGGCGTAGAACAGGCGCAGGCGGGAATAGGCACGTTTCTGGTCACCGGCGGGCATGTAGTCGCCGCCGAATTTCTTGGGCCAGTTTTTCTTGTGGCGGTCGGGTAGGGTGAAAACCGTATCGTCATAGAGGTCGGCGGCGTGGAATTCGGGGACGTGGGTCAGGAAACGGGCATTGTCGAAGCGGGTGGAGGCTTCGAAAATGGCCGAAGAAAAATCCGCTTCCTTGTGAAAGGTAGTCCTTCTGAAACCAATGCCGCGTTGAAACCTTGCGAGTTTGAAATCAGCCTTGCCGCAAAACACAACATTCCAAAACCGACTGGCCCAATGCAAAACTGCCTGCTGAAAATACACCATCTCGGCAAAGTGACTATCCGTGAACCATGAATTTCGGTGAAACTTTGATTGGCTGAAAACCGCTGTATCGTTGAAATATGTATTTTCGAAAAACACTTCGTCTTTGAATTGCGTGCCGAGGAAACTGGTATAATGCTGGAAATGTGAACAATCAAAAAGCACCTTTCCGGGAAAAACATATCCGTCGAATTGACAAGGCCGGGTAAAGTGGGTGTTGCGGAAATTACAAAGCAGTTTTGGATTGGGAAGGTCGGATGCGCTGTCACCGAGCCGTGTGCGAAAGCGCTGAAGTACTTCTCCGCGCTCCTCACCTGTCAGCCTTCCATCGGCCCAGGCATTCCAGGTATCGCGGTTTTGCGCGGCGAGGTCTTTGTCGTATGTGAGTAAACCCGCCCCCTCCGGCTGCTCCCCCCAGATCGTTGCGAGCACGTACCACGGGTTCTCGTTCGCGGGCGTGAGCCGCCCGCCGTCATTGCGCAGCGCGCCGCCGCCCTCGAATTCTTCGACGATGGCGTGCGGGGGCAGGGAGGGGTCGCGCAGGGTGCTCACAGCATCCCCGGCACCACCAGGTCGGGGGGGCGGTGGCCGTCGTCGAAGGTCTTGATGTTGATGATCACCTTTTCGCCCATCTCGATACGCCCCTCATGGGTGGCGCTGGCCATATGCGGCAGCAGGACCACGTTTTTCAGCGCCCGCAGGCGGGGGTTCACGTCGGTGCCGTGTTCGAACACGTCGAGCCCGGCGCCGGCGATTTCGCCCGCGCGCAGCATCCGGGTGAGGGCGTTTTCGTCGATGACTTCGCCGCGCGAGGTGTTGACGATCACCGCGTCGGGTTTCATCAGCCTGAGCCGGCGGGCGTTCATCAGGTGGAAGGTGCTGGGCGTGTGCGGGCAGTTGATCGAGATCACGTCCATGCGCGCCACCATCTGGTCGAGGCTCTCCCAATATGTCGCCTCGTGGGCGGCTTCGGTATCGGGGTGCAGGCGCTTGCGGTTGTGATAGTGGATCTGCATGCCGAAGGCGCGGGCGCGCGCCGCCACCTGCTGGCCGATCCGTCCCATGCCGAGGATGCCCAGGCGCCGCCCGGCGATGCGCCCGCCCAGAAGCGCGGTCGGGCTCCAGCCCTGCCATTCGCCCGCCTGCATCAGGGCGAGGCCTTCGGGGATGCGGCGGGTCACGGCGAGGATCAGCGCCATGGTCATGTCGGCGGTGTCTTCGGCGGTGACATCCGGGGTGTTGGAGACCAGCACGCCGCGCTGGCGGGCGGTGGCGATGTCGATATGATCCACGCCGGCGCCGTAATTGGCGATCAGCTTGAGGCGCTCGCCGGCGCCGGCGAGCATCCCGGCGTCGATGCGGTCGGTGAGGGTGGGCACCAGCACATCGGCGCGCTTCATGGCGGCGGCGAGTTCGTCGCGGCTCATGGGCCGGTCGTCCTCGCGCAGCTCCACGTCGAAAAGCTCCTTCATCCGGGTTTCCACCGGCTCGGGCAATTGTCGCGTCACGACAACAGTCAGGCGCTTCCTGGGCATGGCGTGGCTCCCCTTCTCTTTCCTTTCGCCGCTGTTTCTGGCAGAGTGGCAAGGAAAGCGGCGGGGCACAAGCGCCTTGAGAGCGTGACCGGCCGCGCGAGGCAGTGCAGACGGGCAGGCAGATGAGGGGTTCGACGATATTGGGGGTGGCTCTGGCCGTGGGCCTGTCAGCGGCGGGCGGCGCATGGGCCGGGCCGGCAGCGCGGGCCGCGCCGGGGCAGGAAGTGGGGCCGGTCACAAACCTGCCGATCCCCCGCTTCGTCTCGCTCAAGGCCAGCGAGGCCAATGTGCGGCGCGGGCCGTCGCTGAATCAGCGGATCGACTGGGTGTACAAGGGGCGCGGGATGCCGCTGGAAATCATCGGCGAATACGGCAACTGGCGCCGGGTGCGCGACCGCGACGGGGTCGGCGGATGGGTGCATTATTCGCTGCTGTCCGGGGCGCGCACGGTGATCGTCGAGCAGGACATGCTGGCGCTCTACCAGCGGCGCGACCCGCAGGGACCGGTCAATGCCTATATGGAAGCCGGGGTCATCGCCAGGGTCGAGAAATGCGGTCCGGTCTGGTGCCGCCTCAGCGCCGGAGGCCAGCGCGGCTGGACCACCCATGAGGGTCTCTGGGGGCTGCGCGCGGGCGAAGTGCTGGACTGAGCCGGGAATGTCGGGCTCACCCATGCGGGCGAGGCGATTTTTCGCAGAAAAATCGGGCGCGGGGCGAAGCGCCTGCGCCCGCTCTCGGCGCATCCGCAATATTTTTCGCGATTGCCTGCGGTAGCGGCCCGCCGGCATTGCCCACGGAACCGCTCCGCGCCCGGCGGTCTTCAGCGCCACCAGAGGGTGCTGTCGGTGAGTCTGATGGCAATATCTGCGCGGGTTCGTGTCGCAGGCATGTTTTGTGCTGCCGGGACTGGCGCTCCAGCCGATCACGCCGAGCCCGGCACGGCGGCTGCCGAATTCCGGCGCGCGAAGGAAATCGTCGGGCACCCCATCCACCCGGCCATACCCGCTCTGACAGCCGTGACAGGCCTCACCGCCGGCACGCGAGATAGAGCACCAGCGGAAGCGCACCTCCCTGGCATCCAACAGGCTGGATTGGCCCGCCAACCGCCCGCGACAATGCGGGGCCGCAAGCCCCTGCTCACGACCCCGCCCGGTTTCGCACTTTCCGCGGAAGCGGCGTTACTTCTTCTTTTCGGCCTTCTCGGCCTTCTCGCTGGTGCCTTCGATCACCTCGCCCTTGATCTCGCCGGCCCTGGTGATCTCGATCCGGCGCGGCTTCAGCGCTTCGGGCACTTCGCGCACCAGGTCGATATGCAGCATGCCGTTTTCATGCACCGCGCCGCTCACGCGCACATGTTCGGCCAGGTGGAAGCGGCGCTCGAAGGCGCGGGTGGCGATACCCTGGTGCAGGTAGGTGCGCTTCACCTCCTCGGGCTTCTTGCGCGCCGAGACGATCAGGGCGTTTTCGCGCACTTCCACGCTGAGCTCGTCCTCGGCAAAGCCGGCCACGGCGATGGAGATGCGCCAGGCATCCTCGCCGGTCTTTTCGATATTGTAGGGCGGGTAGCTGTCGCGGCCGGTTTCGGCCTTGGTCACGCGGTCCATCAGCTCGGCAAGCTGGTCAAAGCCGACGCTGGCACGAAACAGCGGCGAAAGGTCAAAGTTGCGCATGATTCAGTCCTCCTTCATTGAGCGACATCAGGCGCCCTCCCGGATGGGCAGGGCATTTCAGCTTTTCGGGCCCGCTTGGCGGCACCCAAGACAATAGATAGGTGTGGCATTTATCGCGTCAAGAGGGGGGGCAAAACCCTATTCAGCAAGGCGTACCGGGAACAGTTCCGCGCCCCAGCCATCGGTCAGGCAATGGGCGCGGACATAGACAATTTGCGTGCCCTCGGGGATCGTCACGCCGCCCAGTGCGCGGGTGAAGGGCTGGTTGAACCCATGCGGATGGACAAGCGTGCGGTGGCCCAGCACGTTGCCATCGGCGTCCAGCACCTCCCAGCCATCGGCGTAGTGCTGCCAGCCGCTGTCGGGGTGGGTGAGGGTGACGTCAAAGCGCCAGCTGCCGCCCTGCTCGGTCGCGCTGACAGCAGTGATGGCAGGCGCTTCGGCGCGGGCCGGGCTGGCGAGCAGCGCAATTGCGGCGATCAGGCGGGGGGCATGTTTCATGGGCGAATCCTTGCTCCGGCCCGTGCCGATGTCACGGCACAAATCCGTGAGCGGCCTGCTCTCTTGCCTTTTCGCGCGATTGGTAATATTTCCTTACCAAAACCGCGCTCAAGGATTCCCGCCATGTACATGCCCCCCGCCGATCCGGCCGTCCTGTCGCGCAAGGGCGAGATCGTCGCCCGCCTCGCCGCCGCCCTGCCCGAGGGGGCCGTGATCGACGATGGCGCGGCGCTGCGCGCCTATGAATGCGACGGGCTTGCCGCCTATCGCTGCCCACCGCTCTGCGTGGTGCTGCCGGGCTCGACCGAGGAAGTGGCCGAAGTCATGCGCATCTGCCACGCCGAGGGGGTGGCAGATGCGCAT
>JALWTH010000126.1 GCA_027082975.1 Paracoccaceae bacterium
GGCGGCGAGGGTCTCTATCGCGGCCAGGGCGGGCGGGTTGTGCAGCGGCGCAAGCGCGCACAAGTCCTTGATCCTGAGGATGATTTCGGGCGTGATGCGGCTGGGCGCGGTGAGCGCGCTGCCCCCATGCACCACCCGGTGGCCGGCCGCGGCGAGGCGCGCGGGGGGCAGGCCCGCCTCTGCCATGCGCGCCAGCACCGCGTCCAGCGCCGCCGCATGGTCCGCGGCGCCCCCGGGGCCGATCTCGACCAGACCGCGGGCGATCTCCTCGCCTGCGGCCCCTGCCGCCCCGCCCCCCGCCTTCGCGGCGAACACCGCGTATTTCAGCGAGGACGAGCCGGCATTGAGCACCAGGACCGGGCCGGCGGCGGCCCCCATGTCAGGCCCCCTTCTGCGGGCGCATGTCGGTGGGGTCGATGCCGGCGACTTCGACCGGCCTGGTCATGGCGTCGCGGCGGAAAGGCTCGCCAAGCTCCTGGTTGATCATCGCTTCAATGAGGGTGGTGGTGCCGGCCTTCTGGTCGCGAATCGCCTGGTCGAGCGCGGCGGTGAGCTCCTCCATGCTGCGCGCCACCACGCCCCTGAGCCCGCAGGCCCGGGCGATGCCGGCGTAGGACACCTGTTCGTTGAGCTCAGTGCCGACGAAATTGTCGTCATACCACAGCGTCGAATTGCGCTTCTCCGCCCCCCATTGATAGTTGCGAAACACGACCTGGGTAATCGCGGGCCATTCCGCCCGCCCGATGGCGGTCAGCTCGGTCACCGCAATGCCAAAGGCGCCGTCGCCCGAAAAGCCCACCACCACCTGATCCGGACAGGCGATCTTGGCGCCGATTACGCTGGGCAGGCCGTAGCCGCAGGGGCCAAAGAGGCCCGGGGCGAGATATTTGCGCCCGCCCGAAAAGCTCGGATAGGCATTGCCGATGGCGCAATTGTTGCCGATATCCGACGAGATGATCGCATCTTCCGGCAGCGCCTGCATGATCGCGCGCCAGGCCATGCGCGGGCTCATCCAGTCGGGCTTGGCGGCCTGGGCGCGGGCGTTCCAGGTGGTGCCGGGGTCGTCCTCCTCGTGGTCCATCGAGGAAAGCTCCTGTGCCCAGGCGCTTCTGGCCTGCGCGATCTCGCCCATGCGCGCGGGGTTGCCCGCGCCCTCGGGCAGGCGCGCGAGCAGGCCTTCGGCCACGGCGCGCGCATCGCCGACGATGGCCACGTCCACCGGCTTGGTCAGGCCGATGCGCTCGGGCTTGATCTCGACCTGGATGAGCTTTGCGCTGCGCGGCCAGTAGTCGATCCCGTAAGCGGGCAGGGTGGAGAAGGGATTGAGCCGCGTGCCCAGCGCCAGCACCACATCGGCTTCGGCAATCAGGCGCATGGCGGCCTTGGAGCCGTTATAGCCCAGCGGGCCCACATGCAGCGGATGGCCCGCCGGGAAGGCATCGTTGTGCTGGTAGCCGCAGCAGACCGGGGCGGTGAGGCGCTCGGCGAGGTCCACGCTGGCGTCGATGGCGCCCGAGAGCACCACGCCGGCGCCATTGATGATGACCGGGTTTGGCGCGCCGGCCAGCAGGGCGGCGGCGGCATCGAGCGCGGCCGGGTCCGGGGCCGGGCGGGGGATGTCGATCACCTGCGGCAGCTCGATGTCGATCACCCGCGTCCACATGTCGCGCGGGATGTTCA
>JALWTH010000127.1 GCA_027082975.1 Paracoccaceae bacterium
CCGCTGCCCGGGCGAGATAACCCGCGAAAAGCTCGACATCCTGCGCAAGGCCGATGCGGTCTATATCGACCAGATCCGCAAGCATGGCCTCTATGACCAGATCTGGCAGGCCTTTGCCGCGATCCTGCCGGTGAAGACCGTGGGCGTGATGGGCGACGGGCGCAGCTACGACTACGCGCTCGCCCTGCGCGCGGTCACCTCCGTTGACGGGATGACGGCGGATGTCTACCCGTTCAGCCACGCATTCCTCGGCGAGACCGCCACCCGCATCATCAACGAGGTCGCGGGCATCAACCGCGTCACCTACGACATCACCTCCAAGCCCCCCGGCACCATCGAGTGGGAATAGGCGAGTGGGAGTAACCCTGCCACCCCGCCGGCACTGCCCCATCATCTTTCGCGCAATGTGCTCCGAAAACCGGTTTCCACTTTTCGGATTGCGCTCCGGAAGCTGCCGGGCCGGAGCGACAGGGCCATCATCGGTCACGGTCATCGGCGTCCCCGCCTGTGCCGCGTGATCAGAATCGCAGATAATGGTTAAGATTTCCTTATCATTGGTCCATAAATATCTCCGGCGGAGGCATTGAATCCTTTCGCCTCCGGCGGAGATATCTGGAGACCGATGATGACAGGCACACGCATTTACCTCAGCGGCCATCTCGACGTGCCCGAGGCGCGCCTTGGCGAGGTGCTGGCGGCGCTGCCCGAACATGTCCGCCTCAGCCGGGCCGAGCCGGGCTGCCTTGCATTCGAGGTCACCCAGGACCCCGCGCGCCCGACCCGGCTTCTGGTGCGCGAATGCTTCACCGACCGTGCCGCCCTTGACGCCCATCAGGCGCGCCTCGGGGCCAGCGCCTGGGCCGAAATCACCCGTGGCATCCCGCGCCACTACCAGATCAGCGAAGCGCCCTGATGCGCGCAGCCTGTGCAACATGCCCCGCCGCATCGCCCCGACCGCCCCGACCGCTCCGAGCGATCGGCCCCGGGCAAAGGCAGCTGCCGGCCCAGGGGCGCACCACGATGCAGCCGTCATCTGCTGCCGCTGCGGGCGCAAGTGGGAGATGTTTTCGCCCCGTTTCCCGACATGAGTGCATGTTTTCCCGACACAAGTGTCAGGATCCGTGCCGTATCATTCCGACACCTGACGAAAACGCGACTTCCGCCCGTCCCGGCAGGCCAGGGTCGGTGCTGTCCCGCCGGCACGATCCGCCCCTTATCCGGCCGGACGATAGCCATACCGGAATCCTGCCGGACCATGGCCATACCGGGGCGGTGCCATGTTGAGCCGCCTCCTCGCTCTCCCCCTCGCGCATTGGCGCGGTGACTTGCCGCTGATCCCCAGCCTGCTGATCAGCCTGCTGGGCCTGCGCTGGCTGATCGCCGCCATGGGAGGCATACCCCTGTTCGCGCTGGATGCCGGGGTCCTGCTGTGGCAGGTAACGGGCTGCCTGCGCGCCATGCATCGCCACATGCGGGATCGGCCCGGCTTCTGGGTCTATGCCGCCACATTGGGCAGTGTCATCGCCGCCCTGGTAATGATGGCATACCCCTATTTTCCGCATGAGGCCCGCAGGCTCTCCGACATGCCGTCCGAACCGCCCCCGGAAACCGGCCTGCACCTGACCCCGGAGGGCGCCAGGCTGGAAGGCCCGATCAGCCACGACATGTACAAGGCGCTTCTGGCCGCCCTGCCGGACCTTCGCGACCACAATGTGCTCACCCTTTCCAGCAACGGCGGCAATGTCTTTGCCGCCCGGGGCATCGCCCGGCTCGTTCGCGAACACCCCCTCGCCGTGCGGGTCGAGGACAGCTGTGCCTCGGCCTGCACGCTGATCTTCATTGCCGCGCGGGACCGCCGGCTGGGTCCGCATGGCCGGCTTGGCTTTCATGGCTATCGGCTGACATCCCCGACGCCGCTGTTCGACCCCGAACGCGAAGAAGCCAGGGACCGTAGCGATTTGCTGGCCCGCGGGGTGGATGCCGATTTCATCGCCAGGATTTTCCAGACCGCGCCGGACGATATCTGGTTTCCGGACCGCTCGGAACTGATTGCCGCCGGTATCATCGACCAGTGACGAGAGCAGGCCGGGCCGGGTCGGGCCTGCCGGAAAGCCGACCCCGCTCCGATTCCAGCCAGTTGCACATCGGCAGCCACCACCTCTCATGCCACCGCGCCGCCGCCCGAAGATCAGCCCGCGCCTTTGCGGGGCTTGGCAGCGATTTTTCGCAGAAAAATCGTCTCACCGGCACGGACAGGCCGCACCGGGATAATCGCGGCCCAGCCGGGAATTCAGTTCGGAAAGGCGCCCGGCCCGGCCGTGATGCAGCGCCCGGATATGGCCCCATCGCGGACGCAACGGGCAAGCAGGTCCGCCTGCTCCTGCCGGCATTGCTGGCGCCACGGTCCGGTGAGCAGCCCGGCCTCGATGCCGTCGCAATTGCAGTCGATCTTGCGGCAGACCGCAGGCGGCTGGGAAAGGGCATCGCCTGCGCTTGCGAAGAGGTCCTTGCAGAAGGGGCCGATGGCCGGGAGCTTCGCGCAAAGGTCGAGAAAGAACTGTTGGACCTCCGGGACACCCCAGGGGCCTTTTTGCAATCTGCGCTGCTGTTCGAGCAGCTTTTCCAGGCGCGCCCGATCGACCTGTCCGCTTGCGATGGCGTTCCGTACGATATCGAGCCCCTCGCTGGAATTGTCGAACATCTGCCGTGTCCACCGGATATTGCCGCGTACAAAGGGCAGGATGGTGGAGGCGGGAAGCAGCGTTGCCGGCACCAGATCGGTAAATGCCTTGAGACGCTTGTCCAGATGCGCGGCGGTTTCTTCTCGCCCCCGGTCATCGAGACTGTTGCCGAGATTTTCGGCCCATACCAGCATTTTCAGAAGTTTCTCCGCTTTCGGCCCTCCGGTTTCACTGGCGATTTCGTCGATCTTGGGCAGCCCGAGGCTCTCGGCCCATTTGTCCAGCCCCGCAAGCACGGTGTTAAATCTTGCGAGTCTGCGAGCGCTGACATAACCCGTATCGAACAGGTCCGAAGCCGACAGCAGAAAAAGAGCGACTGTCTGTTGGTAGCTTTCCGGGGTGAGGGGTCCGGTGCCCAGTTTCTCGAGGGCTTGCAACTGATCGGCCAGGGCGGTATCCGCGTCGGCCCGCTGTTCGAGCAGCAAGGCGATCAGGGTATTTTCGCCCGTCCCGGTATTGCGCAGCAGCCTGGCCAGTTCCCGGCGCCGCTCTGCCGCCTCGGCGGGGCTGGCGGCAGCATTGATGGCAGGGGCGTGTTGCGCAACCAGCGTTGCAAGGGCCTGGTCCTGATCCTGAGCCCGGATTGCAAGGGGCAGGACCAGCATCAGCAACATGAGCGGCATGGCCAGCGAGTTCCGGCAGATGAATCTTTGCATCGCTTTTCCTCCTGTTCTGTTTTCATGTCCCTTTCTGCCCGGTTCCCTTCTTGCCCGCTCTCTGAATGCGACGGCCAGCAGAAAGGGTGTTCGCCTGTTTCGCAAACCATGCCTTGCCGCATGATACCATGAATCGGGACCGGCTTCATGCTGCTTCATGCGCGCGACTCGCGGTCCGGCGATCGGCGCTCTGCCGCCGGGGCGCGGGCGGGGGCGTGACAGTTGCTGCCGATTGGGCTATCCTGCAGAAAAGCGGGCAACAGATCCGCGGCAAAGGAACCGAAGCAGAGGAACCGCACAGAGGGACCGCAGCAAGGTTTCGCAGAGGCGGCAAGAGCAGAGGCAAGACCATGAACATTACCACGCGACGCACATTCATCGCCGGGGCCTCCGGCGCCGGTTTCCTGCTGGTGACGGGCTGTGCCAATGGCATCGGCTCGCGCGGGGCCGAGGCGATCGACGCCCGGGTCGATGCGACGCTGGACTATCTCTACAGCCATTATCCCGGCGCCCGGGATCTCGCCGGCAAGGCTGCGGGCATGCTGGTCATGCCGCTGGTGACCGAGGCCGGGCTGGGCTTCGGCGCTTCCTACGGGCGCGGGGCGCTGCGTGTAGGCGGGACGACGGTGGATTATTATTCCCAGGCCCAGGCCTCCTTCGGCTTTCAGATCGGCGCGCAGCAATATGCCCATGTGCTGTTCTTCATGACCGACGAGGCGCTCAAGGATTTCCGCACCTCGCCGGGCTGGGTCGCCGGCGCCGACATCAAATATGTGGTCTCGACCACGGGCGACCGTTTCTCCGCCGACACGGTGACCGCGACCACGCCGGTGGTGGCGGCGGTGTTCGGCCAGGCCGGGCTCTTGATCGGCGCCACGCTCGAAGGCACCAAATATACCCGCATCATCGCCTGAGCCGCAGGGCCGGGCATTTGAACCGGCCTGCCTTTCGCGCTAAGCAGGGAAAGCCCTGCCGCTTCCGGCATGGCCTCAACCCTGACGGACGATCCTCGCCATGGCGCTGATATTCAAATGGTTGCTGCGCATCTTCACGGCGCTGGCGCTGCTGGCGCTGGCGGCGGTTTTCGCGGTCTATTACCTGGCCGCCCGCTCGCTGCCCGATTACAGCGCCACCCGCACCCTGCCCGGCGTGGCGAGCGAAGTCGAGATCGTGCGCAACAATCACAATATCCCGCATATCTTTGCCGGGCGGGACGAAGACGCCTTCTTTGCCCTCGGCTACGCCCACGCCCAGGATCGGCTCTGGCAGATGACCATGCTCAGGCGCACCGCCCAGGGGCGGCTCAGCGAGCTGTTCGGCCAGCGCACGGTGAAGATCGACGAGCTCATGCGCCGGCTCGACCTCTACAACCTCGCCGAACAGGCGGTCACGGCGCAGGACGCCTATACCCAGCGCGCGCTGGCTTCCTACGCGGCCGGGGTCAATGCGTGGCTGGCCACGGTCAACGACGAGGCGCTGGGGCGGGGGGCGCCGGAATTCTTCCTGTTTTCCAACGCGCTTGCCCCGTGGCGACCGGCCGATTCCATCGCCATCCTCAAGCTGATGGGCGTGCAGCTTTCGAGCCAGCTGGCCAATGAGGTGCTGCGCGCCCAGGTCTCGCTGCTGCTCGCGCCCGAGCGGGTGGCCGACATCCTGCCCGACGCGCCGGGCAGCGGGGTGGCGGCGCTGCCGAAATATGCGAGCCTGTTCGACACGCCCCCGGCCGGGCTCGCCCGCTACGCCGAGGCGCGCCCGGATCCGCTCTCGCCGTTCAGGGCCTTCGACATGGCCGGCGCCTCCAATGCCTGGGCGGCCGCGCCCTCGCGCTCGGCCGCCGGCGGCACGCTCCTGGCCAACGACCCGCATCTGGGCTTTACCGCCCCGACGCTCTGGTATCTCGCCCGCCTCGAGCTGCAATCGGGCGGCATCATCGGCGGCACCATCCCCGGCATGCCGCTGATGCTGGTGGGCCGGGCCGAGGATTTCGGCTGGGGGCTGACCACCGCTTACATGGACGACCAGGACCTGTTCATCGAGAAGCTGAACCCCGACAACCCCGCCGAGGTGCAGACCCCGGACGGCTTCAAGCCGATCAAGACGCGCCCCTCGATCCTGCGCATCAAGGACGCGCCCCCCCTCACCCTTACCCTCAAATGGACCGAAAACGGCCCCGTCCTGCCCGGCCATCTCTACAATATCGCCAGCATCACGCCCCCGGGCCATGTGGCGGCCCTCTCCTGGACGCTGCTCACCGCCCAGGACCGCTCCATGAGCGCCGGGATGAAACTCATGCGCGCCCATTCGGTGGCCGAGGGGCTGGCGGCGGGGGTGAATTTCGTGGCGCCGGCGCAGAATGTGGTGATGGCCGACCGCGACACCATCGCGCTCAAGGTCTTTGGCGCCATGCCCAAACGCGACCCGGATCACCAGACCAGGGGCCGCCTGCCCGCCCCCGGCTGGATCGCCGAAAACCGCTGGCAGGGGCTTGAGGCCTACGCCGCCAATCCCGAATTCGTCGCCCCTTCCGGCGGGCTCATAGGCAACACCAACAACAAGCTGCTCGAGCGCCCCTTTCCGCTGCACATGAGCTATTACTGGGGCGACACCCAGCGCGTGCAGCGGATGGAGAAGCTGCTGAGCGCGCGCGAAGTGCATACCCGCGAAAGCTTCATCGAGGCGCAGCTCGACACGGTGAGCATCTCGGCGCGCACGCTCCTGCCGCTGGTCGGGGCCAATCTGTGGTTTACCGGCCCCGCCGCCCCCGAGGGCACGCCGGAGCGGCGCCGGCAGAA
This sequence comes from Paracoccaceae bacterium, assembly GCA_027082975.1. Lineage (GTDB taxonomy): Bacteria > Pseudomonadota > Alphaproteobacteria > Rhodobacterales > Rhodobacteraceae > JAAEUB01. The sequence continues at coordinate 6,190 of JALWTH010000127.1, forward strand.
GGCGCTGGAACTGCTCGCCGCCTGGAATGGCGAGATGAACGAGCACCTGCCCGAGCCGCTCCTATACGCCGCCTGGATGCGGGCGCTGCAAAAGCGGCTGATCCAGGACGAGCTCGGCCCGCTTGCCGGCGAATTCACCCATCTCGAGCCGCTGTTCATCGAGCGCGTCTATCGCGACGTGGACGGGGCCGGCGCCTGGTGCGACGTGGTGCAGTCGGCCAAGGTCGAGACCTGCGACGAAATCGCCCTGAAGGCGCTGGATGACGCGCTGTTGTGGATCGGGGAAAACTATGGCGGCGCGCTCGAAAGCCTGCGCTGGGGCGATGTGCACGAGGCCGCCCATGACCACCCGGTGCTGGGCAAGGTGCCGTTTCTCAAATGGTTCGTGAATATCCGCCAGTCCACCTCCGGGGGCGACAACACGCTGATGCGCGGGCGCACTTCCGGGCAGGCGCCCAATCCCTTCCTGAACGTGCACGGAAGCGGCTATCGCGGGGTCTATGACTTCGCCGACCCGGATAGCTCGCTGTTTGTCACCGCGACCGGCCAGTCCGGGCACTTCCTGTCGCGTTATTACGACGATCTGGGGGAGTTGTGGCGGCGCGGCGAATATGTGCCCATGTCGCTGGACCCGGCACTGGCACGCGCCGCCGCCGTGGGGGTGACCCGGCTGTTGCCCGCGCGACAGTAACAGCGCCGGGTCGGTGCGCCGGATCGGGGGCGGCGGGTCGGTATGCCGGATCGGGGGCACCGACCCGGCGCTGTTA
>JALWTH010000128.1 GCA_027082975.1 Paracoccaceae bacterium
ATCCAGAACGACATCCTCAAGGAATTCATGGTGCGCAACACCTATATCTACCCGCCCGAGCCGAGCATGCGCATCGTCGCCGACATCATCGAATATACCGCCCGCGAAATGCCGCGCTTCAACTCGATCTCGATTTCCGGCTACCACATGCAGGAGGCGGGCGCGACGCTGGTGCAGGAGCTTGCCTATACGCTCGCCGACGGGCGCGAATATGTGCGCGCCGCACTCGGGCGCGGCATGGATGTGGATGCTTTTGCCGGCCGGCTCAGCTTCTTCTTCGCGATCGGCATGAATTTCTTCATGGAAGCGGCCAAGCTCCGGGCCGCGCGCTTCCTCTGGCACCGGATCATGTCGGAATTCGAGCCCAAGAACCCCCGCTCGCTGATGCTGCGCACCCATTGCCAGACCTCGGGCGTGAGCCTGCAGGCGCAGGACCCGTACAACAACATCGTGCGCACCGCCTTCGAGGCCATGAGCGCGGTGCTCGGCGGCACCCAGTCGCTGCACACCAATTCCTTTGACGAGGCGATTGCGCTGCCCAGCGAATTCTCGGCCCGCATCGCCCGCAACACCCAGCTGATATTGCAGAACGAAACCGGGGTGACCAGGGTCGTGGACCCGCTCGCGGGCTCCTATTACGTGGAGAGCCTCACCGCCCAGATGATCGACGAGGCCTGGAAGCTGATCGAGGAGGTCGAGGAGATGGGCGGTATGACCAAGGCCGTGGCCTCGGGCCTGCCCAAGCTCAGGATCGAGGAAGCGGCGGCGCGCCGGCAGGCGGCGATCGACCGGGGCGACGAGGTGATCGTGGGGGTGAACCGCTTCCGCCCCGAGCGCGAAGACCCGGTCGAGGTGCGCGAGATCGACAACACGGCGGTGCGCGAGGCCCAGATCGCCCGGCTCGAACAGATCCGCGCGAGCCGCGATGCGGGCGCGGTCGAGGCGGCGCTGGGCGCGCTCGAGGCGGCGGCGCGCTCGGGCGAGGGCAACCTACTGGAACTGGCCGTGGAGGCGGCGCGCGCGCGCGCCAGCGTGGGGGAGATTTCGATGGCGATGGAAAAGGCATTCGGCCGCCACCGGGCCGAGGTAAGGACTTTGGCCGGCGTATACGGCGCGGCTTACGAGGGCGACGAGGACTTCGCGGCGATCCAGCAGGAGGTCGAGGCCTTTGCCGAGCAGGAGGGGCGCCGGCCGCGCATGCTGGTGGTCAAGATGGGCCAGGACGGCCACGACCGCGGCGCCAAGGTGATCGCCACCGCATTTGCCGATATCGGCTTTGACGTGGATGTGGGGCCGCTGTTTCAGACCCCGGAGGAGGCGGCGCGCGATGCGGTGGACAATGACGTGCATGTGGTGGGGATCAGCTCGCAGGCGGCGGGCCACAAGACGCTGGCGCCAAGGCTCATCGAGGCGCTGAAGGAACAGGGGGCGGAGGATATCATCGTCATCTGCGGCGGGGTGATTCCGCCGCAGGATTACGAATATCTGCAACAGGCGGGGGTGAAGGCGATCTTCGGCCCCGGCACCAACATCCCCGAAGCGGCGAAAAACATCCTGCGGCTGGTGCGCGCGGCGCGCGGATAGGGTTTCGCCCCGGCTTGCGCCGGGACGACCCGCCGGGGGGCCAGCCCCCCGGACCACACTATAACTGGGGGGCCAGCCCCCCAGACCC
>JALWTH010000129.1 GCA_027082975.1 Paracoccaceae bacterium
GCGATGAGGATCGTGTACGGATGCCCGTCTCCCAGATCCAGCGGCGCAGTGAGCGTCTGCGTGTTGTTCGCCACACTGCCCACGGGAAAGGACACCGCGCGGCTTGATGCGATCAGCAGGCGGCCGTTCGCGTCGCAGGCGAGCGAGCGCCGCTCGTCGTCGCCGGTGTCCGGGTTGTGGTAGATGCCTTCGATGACACTCATGCTCAACTCATCCAGGAACTTTTGATGACGGTTCGCCCGCGCTGCCGCCGGCTCTTTTTCAATTCAGGATCGGGAGATGGTTCCGGCGTCAGCTGGCGTTCCAGCTCGCGCCAGTGGCGTTCCTCGAAACGGTCGAGACCAGCGGCGGATGCCGCGGCGCGGGCGTAGACGTAGCAGTCGAGCGCCTCGTTGCGCTCGCGGATCTTCTGCCACTCGCGCACCGGGTAGCCGTTGCGGTTGCGCCGGGTGATCAGCTGTTCGGCGCAGAGCTGCTTGACGAACTCGGCGTCCACCTTGGGCAGATGGACGTATCCCTCCGGATAGCGAATCTCGCCGTCGTCGAGCACCTCCACGCTCTTGCGCAGGTTGTTGTAGAACTCGAGCTTGGCGATACCGCCCACGACCGCGAACACCTTGACGCCCCGGCGCAGCTTGCGGCCGCCCAGGGTGACGTCCACCGCCGTCGGGGTGCCGACCAGCGCCGCGCCCCGGGCGACGCCCTTGACCGCCATGAGGCGGGCGTCCTTCATGCAGCGCACGAAAGCGTAGGTTTCCTGGGTGGCGAAGCCGGTGTCGATGGCGAACCGGGCCAGCGGCAGGCGGGCGCCGCTCTCGTGGGTCCAAGTCTCGGCAAGCATCTCGGCCAGCCGCCTCCAGACCGCGTCGCGGGCGGTGTCGCCCATGAGCACCCGGTGCTCGACCAGCCAGGACTCCTTGCCGCGGCCGAAGGCCCAGACCGAGGCCTCGATGCGGTCCTTCTGCACGTCGGCGCCGCCCACCAGCATCAGGCCGCCGGCGGGAACGGTGCCCAGCGGATAGGCCTCGCGCCGCTCCAGCAGGCGCTCCCAGTCGGGCGCCTCGCCTTCCTCCACCCAGACCTCGCCCAGTTCCGTGTTCTTGAACGCCTTGAGCCGGCTGGCCGAGCCCTGCGCCGCCTCCCAGGCCGCGGCAATGTCGGCCCAGGAACGCCAGCCCAGGGGGCTGTAGAGCGAGGACAGGTGAAAGCCCATGGTCTTGCCCGCGTTCTCAGGCTTGGTTGCCCGCCACTCGCCGTGCTCGAGCATCCAGCTCTTGTGCGACTCGGCGATGGCCTCCTCGCAGGCCTCGCAGACGTATCGGGCCGTCTGCGGCTCGCCCCACTGCCAGCGCAGCTGCTCGAAGCGCAGCCATTGCCTGTGGCCGCAATGCGGACAGGGCACGAAGTACCGGCGCTGGTCGGATGCCTCGAACTCTCGCTCGATGGGGCTCGCCCCCGCCACGGTGGGGGTGGAGACGATGAAGATCTTGCGCCGGGCGAAGGTACGCGTGCGCGCCTCTGCCAGGCGGATGGCGTCGCCTTCGCCCTCGACGTCGGCGGGATAGCCGTCCACCTCGTCGAGAAAGAGGTAGCGCACCGGCATCGAGCGCAGCCCCACCGCGCTGTTGGCCCCGGTCATCACCAGCACACCGCCGCGGAACTCCTTGGCC
>JALWTH010000130.1 GCA_027082975.1 Paracoccaceae bacterium
CTCCTGTGCGGCTGCGCCAGAGTGCTGCGCATTACGCGGCCAATGCAGCGCGCTTTCGGGAAGAACTCGGCGAGATCTGACGCTTCGGCCACGGCGAGCGGCGGCGGGGGGCGATTTTTCGCAGAAAAATCGGTGCCTCCGGCGGGAGTATTTGGCGGAAAGATGAAAGGAGAGGAGCCGGCCCTCCCGTCGCCGCTTGCGGTGGGCGGCGCGGCGCGCTACTGCTCGGCGGGTAGTCGGCCGAGCGACGAGGTTTCCATGTCTCACAATCCGATCCGCCCGTGGCGCAATATCGAGCGGCGCAGGTCGCGCCGGGTGATGGTGGGCAAGGTGCCGGTGGGCGATGGCGCGCCGATCGCCGTGCAGACCATGACCAACACCGATTCTTCCGACGTCGGGGCAACGCTCGCCCAGGTGCTGGCCGCGGCCGAGGCGGGCGCCGACATCGTGCGCATTTCCACCCCCGACGCCGCCGCCACCGCCGCGCTCGGCGAGATCGTGGCCGAAAGCCCGGTGCCGATCGTCGCCGACATTCACTTCCACTACCAGCGCGCGATCGAGGCCGCCGAGGCCGGCGCTGCCTGCCTGCGCATCAACCCGGGCAATATCGGCAATGCGGCGCGGGTGCGCGAGGTGGTGCAGGCGGCAAAGGATCACGGCTGCTCGATCCGCATCGGCGTCAATGCCGGCTCGCTGGAAAAGCACCTGCTGGAGAAATACGGCGAGCCCTGCCCGGAAGCGATGGTGGAGAGCGCGCTCGAGCATATCCGCCTGCTCGAGGAGAACGACTTTCGCGACTACAAGGTGAGCGTGAAGGCCTCGGACCCGTTCCTTTCGGTCGCCGCCTACATGCAGCTGGCCGAGGCCACCGACGCGCCGCTGCATCTGGGGATCACCGAGGCCGGCGGCTTCGTCTCCGGCACCATCAAGAGCGCGATCGGGCTGGGCAACCTGCTCTGGGCCGGGATCGGCGACACGATCCGCGTGAGCCTCTCGGCGGATCCGGTGGAGGAGGTGCGCGTGGGCTACGAGATCCTCAAGAGCCTCGGCCTGCGCCACCGGGGCGTCAACATCATCTCGTGTCCCTCCTGCGCGCGCCAGGGCTTTGACGTGATCGCCACCGTGGCCGAACTGGAGCGCCGGCTCGCCCATATCCACACGCCGCTGAGCCTGTCGATCATCGGCTGCGTGGTCAACGGGCCGGGCGAAGCGCTGATGACCGATGTGGGCTTCACCGGCGGGGGCGCCGGGGCGGGGATGGTCTATGTGGCCGGCAGGCAGGATCACAAGCTGGGCAACCAGGAGATGATCGAGCATATCGTCGAGCTGGTCGAAAAACGCGCCGCCGAGATCGAGGCGAAGGGCGGCGCATGAAGGCACCCTAGGCTCAGGACCCATCAATCCCGCGCTCACAGTGGTGCAGGCGCGAAATATCAGGGGTTTTTTGCCCGCCGGACAGGGAGGGCCCCCTTTCCAAGGGCAAAAGACCCCTGAGATGAAGCGCCTGCACCGCCCTGCGGGTCCGGCGGATTTGCTCCCTGAATGCGTTGCAAGACCTTGGAATAGCGCCACTATTCCTGCGGTCTTGCGCCTGTTCAGGAAGCAAATCCGCCGGACTGTGAACGTGGGATTGATGGGTCCTGAGCCTAGCAGATGCCAGGGTTTACTTTATCGCCGGATCTCTGCAGCCTGTGCTTCAGGGAGAGTGTATTTTGCCCGATTCCCGAGAGGGCGGGGTCGGGTGCGGTGTGGGCTTTTGCCTGTATTGCTTCGGTTTGAAGGATTTGACGAGAACGAGTTTGACCTGAAAGCAGGGCAAGGCCGAATTCAGCACCTTATCGTTTGATGAAAGGAAATATGCGATGAAACTCTTGAATACGGCCGTTGCGGCCTGCGCGATCTGTTTTTCTGCCGGGGCAGGGCTTGCCCAGGAGGGCGCTGGGGGAGGCGCGGAAGGCTACAGGCAGACGGTATTTCCGTCTCTTTCCAGGGCCATATCCGCCGCTGAAAAAAGCGGGATGGTGTTGGCGCGGGATCTGTTCGGCAAGATGCGCTTCGTCACTCCCGCGCTGGCGGCTCTGCTGGAGCAGAAGGGTTTCCGGAAGGACCGGCGGGGGGTATTGCTGGGCTATGCGCCGGGCGCATCCGGCCAGGGGCTGGTCTTCGTCGCCTCTTCGCCGAGGCTTGCCCGCGATTCCTATGCGATCAGCATCGAGCCTGCGCAGCCGGATACCGGTATCGGAACCGGGACCGAAGCCGGTGGCGGTTGCGGCGAAGGGGATGATTGCGAATAGGCAGGCGCGGCGATAATCGGGGTAGATGTTCCACGCGACTGGCTGGACATTCACGGCCTGCCGGATGACAGACGGTTGCGGTTGGCAAGCGCGTCGCTTCGGATGCGCGCCTTGTCGATCTGGCGCAGGCTGCCGGCGCGTTGGTGTGCTTTGAGGCAACCGGCGGCCAGGGGTGGCGTTTGCGGGCGGCCCTTGTTGCCGCCGGCATTGCCACGCGCCAGTTGCCCAGCCCGAATCAAGGCCTTGCCGCCAGCCGGGGCAGGCGGGCCGGGACCGACCGGATAGACGCCGGACCGATCGCGCGTTTCATGGCATTCCGTCCCGATGCCGGCTGCTGCCTGCCGCATGAAAAGTTGCGCCTTCTCAGAGCGTTGACGTCAAAGCGCGGGATTGATGGGTCCTGAGCCTAGGAGGATGCTGCCAGCGTGGCGAAGGTTGCAAGGGTAGCGATTTCAGTGACTTGCTGTGAGGCGCCCAGGATGTCGCCGGTCTGGCCGCCGATGCGGCTCATTGCGGCGGCTGCGAGGGCCGGCATTGTCAGCGCCGCCCAGAATATTGCCGGAAGCAGTGCGGAGCCGGTCGCAAAAAGTCCGATGACCAGGGCAAGGATCAGTGCCAGGAGGGCAGTTTCCGCCCGTGGGCGGCCGGCACTTGCGGCAAGGCCGCTGCTGCGGGCATTGGGCATTTTCGCCATCAGCAGCACCATGATTGCCCGGCTGAGCGCGCCGGTGGCGATCAACGGGGGCAGGATCCATCCGGACTGGATCAGCTGGGTCAGGGCCGACCAGCGCAAGAGCAGGGACAGGCCCAGGGCCAGCACGCCGTAGGTGCCGATCCGGCTGTCTTTCATGATCTCCAGCCGCCGCGCCCTGTCCGGTCCGCCCCAGAGCCCGTCGAACGTGTCGGCGAGCCCGTCTTCGTGCAGGGCGCCGGTCAGCCCGGCGGTCAGGGCGAGGCAGAGGGCGGCGGTGATCGGTGCGGGCAGGGAGAGGGCGCTGGCCGTGAGCGCCAGCAGCCCCGCCGCGGCGCCCAGGAGCGCGCCGACCAGCGGCCAGGCCCAGGCGGAATCGGCGAGGTTGCGGCTGTCCGGGCCGGGGGGGCTTGGCAAGGGCAGGCGCGTGAGCAGGCCGAAGGCGCGGCGCAGGTCGCCGGGGGCGAGCAGGGGAGAGGCAAGCGGGGGGAGGTCGTTTTTTGCCATGGGGTGCCTTTTTCCGCTGTCTCGGTATGCCGGCTTTGGGTAAAGGGAAGGGGCGGGCAAATCAATTCGGGAATCCACCATGGCTGACAGGGCTTTTACTTCCATCGACGACTTTGCGGCGCTGCTGCGCGACCTGCCGGGGCCGGATGAGGCGGCCCGGGCGGCGGCGGCGGCGCGCAACGACACCCTGACAAAGCCGCCGGGGGCGCTGGGGCGGCTGGAGGATCTGGCGATCTGGTATGCGGGCTGGCGCGGCCAGGCGCGTCCGCGGCTGCAGGCGCCGCAGGTGCTGGTCTTTGCCGGCAATCACGGGGTCGCGGCGCGGGGGGTCTCGGCCTTTCCGGCCGAGGTGACGGCGCAGATGGTGCTGAATTTCGAGGCCGGGGGGGCGGCGATCAACCAGCTGGCCGAGGCGAATGGGGCCCGGCTCGGGGTCCATGCGCTGGAGCTTGACCGGCCGACGGCGGATTTCACCCAGGGGCCGGCGATGGACGAGGCCGGGTTCGTCGCCGCTCTGGCCACGGGCTGGGAGGCGGTGGATCCGGGCGCCGATCTGCTGGTCTGCGGCGAGATGGGGATTGCCAATACCACATCGGCGGCGGCAATCGCGCTGGCGCTGTTCGGCGGCGAGGCGGCCGATTGGGTCGGGCGCGGCACCGGTGTGGACGATGCCGGCCTAGCGCTGAAGCGGCAGGTCGTGGAGGCGGGGCTGGAGGCCAATCCCGGGGCGCGCGGCGGCGGGATCGAGGCGCTGCGCTGCCTGGGCGGGCGCGAACTGGCGGCAATGGCCGGGGCGATTCTGCGGGCGCGGCATCTGCGCATCCCGGTGCTGCTGGACGGCTTCATCTGCACGGCGGCCGCTTCCTGCCTGGAAGTGGCCCGTCCGGGGGCGCTGGATCATGCGGTGGCCGGGCATGTTTCGGCCGAGGCGGCCCACGGGGCGCTCCTGGAGAAGCTGGGCAAGGCACCGCTCCTGTCGCTCGGGCTGCGGCTGGGAGAAGGCTCGGGCGGAGCGCTGGCCATCGGTGTGCTGCGCTCGGCGCTTGCCTGCCATTCGGGCATGGCGAGCTTTGCCGAAGCCGGGGTCAGTGACGGCTGAACTTTCGCCAGGGCACTCCTGTCCCTCCTTGTTTTTCCGGGGTCACTCCCGGCGTTTCGGGGCGGGGCCGCGATTTTTCGCAGAAAAATCGGCTTTGCCGGCCGCTCAACTGTTCTGGATGCGCTCGGCGATGGCGGCGATCTTGTCCAGCTGGTCCTTGATGCGGGTCTGAAAGGCTTCCAGTTGCAGGATGATGTCGTGCAGGCTTTCGCCCTGGATCGACACGCGGGCGCCTTCGATCTTGCACATGATCCGGGTGGTGGACAGGCCCAGCACCTGGCGGTGCATGATGCGGCAGGCGGCGAGGATCTTTTCCGCCTCTTCCCGGACCTGCAGGGTCATTCTGCGGGTTTGCGCGTCGTAATCGGCCTTGACTTGGTTCAGGGTCTTGCGTTCTTCGGACAGGTCGATCGGGCCGAGCTGGCGCCGCTCCCGGTCAAGCTGGTCCACGGTTTCGTTCAGGATCCTTGCCATGCAGCGCATGAAGACCACCATGGTGGCGCTGTGCCTGATGGTGGCGAAGTTGCTGTCCGGGTCGTTGACATGCTGTTCGAACCAGTCGGAAATTTCCCGCGAAATGGCGCCGTAGTTCTGGCTGAGGGTGGAAACCGGGCCGCCGGTGGGCTCCAGCCGCGAGGCGATCACGCGCATGTTGTGCGGGATCGTGCCCATGGTCTGGAATTCGCTGATCAGGCTGCGGGTCTCTTCCTCGAGCCGGGTGGCGTTTTCCAGCATTTCATTGGCGCGGAGGGCGCTGCGGTCCGGGGCGCCGCGCAGGGCCTCCTCGCGGGCGTTCAGCTCGGTGTAGAGGGCGTGGGTGGAAAACTCCAGGTAGTCGTCAAAGCCCAGCGCCTTGATCCTTTCCAGGATTCGCGCGGCCGATTGCTCCGGGCTGAGCCCCTCCTCGCGCTCGGCGGCAAGCGCGTCGCGGTAGAGCGACCTGACCTGGTCGAGCAGCGGGCTGGTGGGCTTGATCCGGTTTGAGAGATACCCCCCCTCGACCGGGATCACCACCGCATAGACCCAGTAATACAGCCCGTCCCTGGCGAGATTTTTCACATAGGCGCCCATGGCCTCGCCCTTCTGGATCGTGTTCCAGAGCAGCCAGAAGACGCCCCTGGGCATGTCCGGGTGGCGGATGATCTTGTGCGGGGCGCCGATCATCTCGTCCCAGTCGTAATCGGCCACGCGGCGGAAGATGTAGTTGCCGGACTGGATCACGCCGCGCTCGTCGGTGCGCGAGAAGAATACCTCTGGCAGGTGGAACGGGGCCTCGCCCGTCTTCGGGCGCGTTTCCTGGCGTCTGTCGATAAAGCTCATGGAGGGTCCAGTCATCCGGGATCAGCATCAATCTTTCCCCTTGGATAGAATCAACCCCTTTCGATGTGGTTAACGGAATCGTTTTTTCGGGGGGCGGCGGTGACTTGCATCGGCAGCGGGGCGTCGCGCTCGATCTGGTCCATAGCCGCATTCCATCAACGAGGGCAAGAGCGACAGGGGCCAGGTCGCGGCCTATCTGCGCCGCTACCGGGGCGAGGGGAGCCGGCATGTGGCGCTTGGCACTGATGACATATACGCCTCGGTGGCGGCGCTTGCGGCGCGGGGGATCGACTTCATGCCGCGGCCAGCCCGCCCTGTCCCGCTATCCCAGCGGCGGCAGTTCGAGGGTCAGGTTGCGGCCGTTCTTCGTGTAGATCAGCCGGTTTTCGGTGATCGACACCACCTTGCCGCCATTCAGCCGGTCGCCGACCGACACCTTGGTGTAGCGGCCGCTTTTCAGTCGCACCAGCGCCCGGCGCGAAGAGGCCGAGCCGTAGATGCCGATCAGGTTCACCTGGTTCAGGCGCAGCGCGTTGCGCTCCGTGGCTTCGGCGGCCACGTTGGCGCGGGTGGGGATCGCGGCGACGGTGGTGGGGGCGGCGGAGGCCGCCGACAGGCTGGAGCCGTCGGAGGCGCCGGCATTGGCCCGGGCGGCGGCGACCAGGGTGGCGAAATCGCCCGGGCGGTGGCCCGGCGCCGGCGAGGCGGCGATGGCCTCGGCGGTGGGGTTGACCAGCGCGCCCGGGGTCTGCGCTTCGTCTTGCGCGTCGGCCACCACCCCCGCCACCACCCCGGCCACGGCATCGTCCACGGCGCCGCTGTCCACGCCCGTCGCCGGCGCCGCTTCCGCGCTTCCGGCCAGCGCCGCGGGGCGGGGGGTGGGCCGCAGGGCGGCGAGCTCCAGCCGGGTGATGCCGCCATTATTGGCGCGCTGGGTTTCCTCCACCAGCCCGACCGGGCGCGGCTTCGGGCGGAAGCGGCGCAGCTCCTCTT
>JALWTH010000131.1 GCA_027082975.1 Paracoccaceae bacterium
GGCCTGATCGACCAGCGCGCCGATCAGCCCGGTCAGCCCGGCGATCGCCATGTCCGCCTGCTCGCGCACCCACAGGCGAAAGTCGGTCGCCACCTGGTCGTTGCGCGAGCGCGCCGTGTGAAGCCGCCCCGCGGCGTCGCCGATCAGCTCGCCAAGCCGCGCCTCGATATTCATGTGGATGTCTTCAAGCGCAGTCGAGAAGGGGAAGGTTCCGGCCTCGATCTCTGACAATATGGTGAGCAGGCCTTCACGGATCGCCCGCGCGTCGCTATCGCTGATGATGCCGGTGGCCGCCAGCATCGCCGCATGGGCGCGCGAGCCTTCGATGTCCTGCCGGGCCAGACGCTTGTCAAAGCCGATAGAGGCGTTTATCGCCTCCATGACCGCATCGGGCCCGGCGGCGAAACGCCCGCCCCACATTGCGTTCGATGTCCTGCTGTCCGCCATCTCAGACCCTCCCGGGAGGAATGCCATGTCCCGCCACCTGTTCCGTGTCCTGCCGCCGCAGCACCCGCGCCCGCGCCTTGCGCTGCGGGCCGCGCTGCTTGCCCTGCTGCTGTTCGCGCCCCTGCTATACGGGGCGTGGCTTGCCGGTGCAAACCCCGTTCGGGCGGCAACCGCCCTTCCGGATGCCGCCACGCTGAAGGCGATGCGCGAAGGCGACATGCGCAAGCTGGCCATCCTTGACGCACCCCGACCGCTGCCCAATGTGGCGGTGACGGACATCGACGGAAACCCGCACAGGCTGTCCGAATTCCGGGGCAAGCTGGTGCTTCTGAACATGTGGGCGACCTGGTGCGCGCCCTGCCGGGCCGAGATGCCGGGGCTCGACGCGCTGCAGGCGCGGCTCGGCGGTGATGACTTCCAGGTGGTGCTGGTGGCCGTGGGCCGCAACCCGCCGGCGGCGATCAGGCGCTTCTTTTCCGAGGTCGGGATCAGGAACCTCGAAAGCCTGCGCGATCCGAAGATGCAGCTGGCCGCGCCGCTTGGCGTGTTCGGCCTGCCGGTGACGCTGCTGGTCGATCCCGAGGGCCGCGAAGTGGCGCGCCTGGTCGGCGATGCCACCTGGGATTCGCCCGAGGCCGAACGCTTCCTGAAGGTGCTGCTGGGCCGCGACGCGGGCTGAGGGCGGGCCGAGCGCCATCCGGCCATCCCGTTGTTGCCGGACAGCCGAGCGCGCCCCCATCAGTCGGACAGAGCCCCCTGTTCCGGCGGGACCGGGCGCTTCCGGCCCTGGTCGTCGAGCGCGACGAAGGTGAACACACCCGAGGTCACCCTGACCTGGCCCTGCGTCCGCTGGCGGTGCACCCACGCCTCGATCTCGACCGCGATCGAGGTCCGCCCGATGCGCCCGATCCGGCAATAGACCGACAGGATGTCGCCGACATGGACGGGCTTGTGGAAGGTCATCGCCTCGATCCCCACCGTCGCCACCCGTCCCCGGGCGCGCTCGGCCGCGGCGATGCCGCCCGCCAGGTCCATCTGGCTGAGAACCCAGCCGCCGAAGATGTCGCCCGCCGTGTTGGTATCGGCAGGCATGGCGACGGTCTTGATCAGGGGTGCGGTGTCGGGCGGACAGGCGGGGGCGTTGGGCATCGGGTTCTCCGGCATGGATCACGCGGATCGGGGGCGCTTGCCAAGGGGGCGTGGCTGCAACATAACAGGG
>JALWTH010000132.1 GCA_027082975.1 Paracoccaceae bacterium
CGAAACCATCCGCGCCGACAAGTGGCTCTGGCACGCGCGCCTCTTCCGAAGCCGCGCGCTCGCCGCCCGCGCGATCAGCGCCGGCCACCTGCGAATCGACGGCCGCAAGGTGCACAAGCCCGCCCAGCTGCTGCGCCCGGGCATGACGCTCACCTTCCTGCAGGCGCGCCGGGTGCGGGTGGTGCGCGTCGCCGCGCTTTCGACCCGCCGCGGCCCGGCCGCCGAGGCCCGCGCGCTTTATGACGACCTCGCCCCGCCCGAAGCGGCCGAAGCGCCCGACACCCCGCGCCCGCCGGCCCCGGGCCACGACGCATCCGGCCGCCCCAGCCGGAAAGAACGCCGCAGCCGGGCGCGTTTCGAGCAAAGGGCGCTTGAATGATCCGCCCCTTGGCATTATCAGGCGATAACATCCAGACACGAGGCCCAGATGACCTATATCGTCAACGACAAGTGCATCGCCTGCAAATACACCGATTGCGTGGAAGTCTGCCCGGTGGATTGCTTCTACGAGGGCGAGAACATGCTGGTGATCCACCCGGACGAGTGCATTGATTGCGGCGTCTGCGAGCCCGAATGCCCCGCCGACGCGATCCGCCCGGATACCGAGCCCGAGGCGGAGAAATGGGTGGAGTTCAACCGCAAATATGCCGAACTCTGGCCGGTGATCGTCGAGAAGAAGGACCCGCTGCCCGATGCCGAGGCCCATGACGGCGAAGCGGGCAAGCTCGAGAAATACTTCTCCGAAAAGCCCGGCGCCGGCAGCTGAGCGGCACGGCCCGGCAGGCCTGTGGTCCGGAAGGAGGAAGAGGGGCCGCAAGAGCCAGGAGGCTTTCGGAAGGTGTGTCCCGACTGACTTTCGCGCCCCTGCGGAGAGTCGGAAAACGGGTGGAAAACAGAGTGTTGCCGGGGCGAATGGCTTTCAACCCGCCGCGTTTTGTGCTATATCCATGCCGAACATGAATTCTGAGGCCTGAAGACGGGGCAGAATGACCCGTTGCGGAGCGAGTGCACCATCCACCTTTTGACCGAGGAAATGACCTGCATGAGTGCAGCCATTCGCGCGTCCGGCAGGGCCGCGCCCGCTCCGGGGCCGGACAATGACGGGAACAGACATCCATGAGCAAGAAGAAATACGACTTCCGCCCCAACGAATATGTCGTCTATCCGGCGCATGGGGTGGGCAGGATCATCGCCATCGAGGAGCAGGAAGTGGCCGGCTTCTCGCTGGAGATGTTCGTGGTCGCCTTCGAAAAGGACAAGATGACCCTGCGCGTGCCCACCGACAAGGCGGCGGAAGTGGGGATGCGGCAATTGTCCTCGCCCGAGATCGTCTCGCAGGCGATGGAGACGCTCAAGGGCAAGGCCCGCGTCAAGCGCGCCATGTGGTCGCGCCGGGCGCAGGAATACGAACAGAAGATCAATTCCGGCGACCTGATCGCCATTGCCGAGGTGGTGCGCGACCTGCACCGCAACGACGACCAGCGCGAGCAGAGCTATTCCGAGCGCCAGCTTTACGAGGCGGCGCTGGAGCGGATGACCCGCGAAGTGGCCGCGGTGCTGGGCGATGACGAGGTGGCGGCGATGAAGCGGGTCGGCGACGTGCTCACCGCCCGGGCCGCCTGAGCCGGCGCGCTGTCCGAGCCGGGCGCGCCGGCTCAGGC
>JALWTH010000133.1 GCA_027082975.1 Paracoccaceae bacterium
CGCCACCACGGCCACGCGCGCGGGCCACCCGGCCTCCGGGGCGGGGGGGTGCGCCTACGGGACCAGCCGCGGGGGGGCGCGCAGCGGGGCGTCGGGCGCGCAGGGGGGGGCGGCCGGCAGCGCCAGCTCAGGCACGGCTTCCGGCACCAGGAACACGGGCCGGGCGGCCGCGCGCGTCACCTGGGGCGGTTCGGCCGGGGACGGCATGGCGGGGGCGAGCGGGCCCTGATCTGCCACCGCGGCCGCGGAAGCCGTGCGCACCGGGACGGGAGGGGCGGTTCCTTCGGGCCGGCTCATCTGCATGTAATAGCCGGACCCGCCGGCCAGGGCGACGACAACGGCCCCGGCAATCACGCGCAACTTGTTGATACTGACAGGCATCCTGGCCTCCTCGAACTGTCCCGGAGGGCAGTCTGGCGCAGGAATGTGCCAGCCATTGGGAGGCGGTGTGGATTTTGCGGCCCCCGCTTCCTCGGAATTTCGCAGCGATTTCAAAGGCGACGGGGCCGGCGCCCAAAAGGCGCCCGAATTGCGTCACAAAAGGCGAGTCTGGCGAAACAAGGCCGCGCCAGCGGCGCGATCATCCGCGAATCGGAAACCCGAGTGCCTCAGACCAGCCGGCCGTGGCAATGCTTGAACTTCTTGCCCGAGCCGCAGGGGCAGGGGTCGTTGCGCCCCGGATCGCCCCAGGTGGACTTGTCGTTCTCGTCAAAGGCCCTTGCCGGTGCCTTGTCGCCGGCCGGCGCGGCCTGCCGGGCCAGCGCCTGCTGCTGCTCGAGAATCTGGCGCATCATCGCCGCCTGCTCCTCCTCGGTCATCGGTCGCACATGGGCGAGCTGTTTGGTCACCTCTTCGCGCAGGGCGTCGAGCATGTTTTCAAACAGCTGGAAGGCCTCGGTCTTGTATTCGTTGAGCGGGTCGCGCTGGGCATAGCCGCGAAAGCCCACCACCGAGCGCAGATGCTCGAGCGTCAGCAGGTGCTCGCGCCACTTGGCGTCGATGGTCTGCAGCAGTGCCTGCTTCTCGATCGCGCGCATGGTCTCGGCGCCGAAATCGGCGGCCTTTTTCGCCATGAATTCGTCGGAAGCCTCATAGAGCCGCTCGGCGATTTCGTCATTGTCCACGCCTTCTTCGGCGGCCCATTCGATCACCGGTACGTCGATGCCGACCTTTTCCAGAAGCGCCGCATAGAGACCCTCCGTATCCCACTGGTCGGCATAGGTCTTTGGCGGCATGTAGCGGTCCACCAGATCGTCGATCACCTGATGGCGCATGTCGCGGGTGATCTCGGAGAGGTCGCTCGCCTCCATGATCTCGCGGCGCTGGGCAAAGATCACCTTGCGCTGGTCGTTCATCACGTCGTCGAACTTGAGCAGCTGCTTGCGGATGTCGAAATTGCGCCCCTCCACCTTGGCCTGGGCGCGCTCGAGCGACTTGTTGACCCAGGGATGCACGATCGCCTCGCCCTCCTTCATGCCCAGGGTCGAGAGCACCTTGTCCAGCCGCTCGGAGCCGAAAATGCGCATCAGGTCGTCTTCGAGGCTGAGGAAGAAGGCCGAGCGCCCCGGATCGCCCTGCCGGCCGGAGCGGCCGCGCAGCTGGTTGTCGATGCGCCGGCTCTCGTGGCGCTCGGTGCCGAGCACGAAGAGGCCGCCG
>JALWTH010000134.1 GCA_027082975.1 Paracoccaceae bacterium
GCCCGAAGCGCCGCCCCCCGCCGCTTGCCCTGAGCGCCCATCGCCGCTAAACCCGGGCGCCAAGCAACATGCGAGCGCCCATGCCCGGTTTCCTCAAGACCCTCCACAAGAAGGCCGAAGACTGGCAGATCGCCTTCAACTCCTCCTTTGGCGACGACATTTCCACGCCCCGGGGCCGGCGGCTCGCGCGCCTGCATACGCATGTGGTCGATCACGCCTTTCTGCGCAAGATCTGGCACAATACCCACCAGCTTTCGCCCGAGGCCTGGCGCGGCAACCAGCCGGACCCGAAGCGCATCGCCCGGCTCAAGGCCATGGGCATCCGCACCCTGCTCAACCTGCGCGGCCCCTCGGCCTTTGGCGTCTACCTGTTCGAGCGCGAGGCTTGCGAAGAACTGGGGCTCACCCTCGTGGATCACGCGCTTGACGCCTATACGCTCGACAGCCGCGCGGCCTATCTGCGTCTGTTCGAGATCTTCGAGCGGATCGAAAAGCCCTTTTACCTGCACTGCAAGTCCGGCGCCGACCGCTCCGGGCTCGCCGCCGCCCTGTACCTGCTCGACCGGCAGGGCGCGACGGTGGAGCGGGCGATGCGGGAGCTTTCGCTGAAATATGCGCACCGCAAGCGCTCCCGCGCCGGCATTCTCGACCACCTGCTGGAGAGCTATGCCGCCGATACGCGCGCCGCGCCGATGCCGATCCGCGACTGGTTCGCCAGCCGCTATGACCGCGAGGCGATCACCGCCGATTTCGAGGCCCGCCGGAGGCGCGGCCGGGGCAGGCATCCATGAGCCCGCGCCCGCCGGCAGCCCCCCGCGCCATTGCCCGCTGGCTGTGGCGCGACCATGTGCGCCCGCACCGCGCCGCCCTCGCGCTGGCGGTGCTGCTGATGGCGCTCGAAGGGGCGATGCTCGGCGCGCTCAGCTGGCTGATCCGGCCGATGTTCGACGAGGTATTCGCCGCGCGCAACCGCGACGCGATCCTCTGGGTGGCCCTTGCGGTGGCCGGGGTGTTTGCGGTGCGCGCGCTCGCGGCCTTCAGCCACCGGGTGCTGATGGTCAGGATCGGCCAGCAGGTCGCCGCGCGGCTGCAGGGGCGGCTGATCCGCCACATGCTCGGGCTCGACAGCGCCTTCTTTCAGCGAAATCCGCCGGGCACGCTGATCGAGCGGGTGCGCGGCGACAGCCAGGCGGTGATCACGCTCTGGGAGCAGGTGCTGGCGGCGCTGGCACGCGACGTGGTGAGCCTCGTCGCGCTCCTCGGGGTGGCGCTCTGGGTCGATTGGCGCTGGACGCTGATCGCCATTGCCGCCGGCCCGCTCCTGATGCTGCCGATCAATGCGCTCCAGCGCCGGGTGCGCCGCGCCTCCGGCGATGCGCGCGCCGAAGCGGCGCATATCTCGACCCGGCTCGACGAGGCCTTTCACGGCATCGACACGATCAAGCTCACCGGCACCGAAGCGCGCGAAGAAGCCCGCATCCGCGACGGCATCGACCGCTATGCGCGCATCCACCTGCGCGCCGAAGCCGCGCAGGCCGGCATCCTCGCCATGATCGACATCATCGCCGCGCTCGGCTTTTTCGGCGTGCTGATCTATGGCGGCCTGCAGATCATCGACGGCGAAAAGACCGTGGGCGAATTCATGAGCTTCTTTAC
>JALWTH010000135.1 GCA_027082975.1 Paracoccaceae bacterium
GAATACATCCGGCGTGGCCACGGAGACGCCCGGATTGGCCAGCACGGCGGCCAGCGGCGGCAGGTCTGCAAGCGGCGTCGCCTCCTCGCCGATGCCGCGCATCCGCGCCGCGCGCCGCATCAGGCAGACGCGGATATCGGCGCCGAGCGCCGTCAGCCCTTCGGGCAGGTCGCGGCTGCCGGCAAGCTCCGCCAGCCCCAGCGCGGTGGCCGCCGCATCCGCCGAGCCGCCGCCCAGCCCCGCCGCCATCGGCAGGTGCTTGGAGAGCGTTATCGCCGCCGGCTGCTCGAAAAGCGCCGCCGCGCGCAGCACCAGGTTGTCCGCCCCCGCGGGCACGCCCTCGGCCATCGGGCCGGTCACCTGCAGCGTGGTTTCGCCGGCGGGGCTCAGGGTCAGCCGGTCGCCGATATCGGCGAACATTACCAGCGAATCCAGCAGGTGGTAGCCGTCCGCGCGCTGCCCGGTCACATGCAGGGTCAGGTTGACCTTGGCCGGGGCGAAGACCTTAACCGCCTTCATTGGCATAGACGATCGGTTCGGCGCCCTCTTCCTCCAGCACCTTGTCGAGCCCCACCTCGAGCTTGCGCCGGATCCGATCGGGGTCGATTTCGCCGAGGTCGGTATCCTCGGTGATGAAGGAAAGCGCCCGGCGCCACTGGAAGCGCGCTTCCTGGCGGCGCCCGACGGCCCAGTAGACATCGCCCAGGTGGTCGTTGAGCACCGGATCCACCGGCACCAGTTCCACCGCGCGCTCCATCTCGCGCACCGCCGCATCGTAGCGGCCCAGCCGGTAATGCACCCAGCCGAGGCTGTCGGTGATGAAGCCGTCTTCGGGCCGGGCGGCCACGGCGCGTTCGATCATGTCCAGCGCCCGGTCCAGATTGCGCCGCTGCTCGACCCAGGAATAGCCGAGATAGTTGAGCACCGAAGGCTGCTCCGGGTTCAGTTCCAGCGCCTTCAGCAGGTCGGCCTCGGCCGCCTCCCAGCGGTCGGTCCGGGCGCGGCAGATGCCGCGGACGAAATACAGCGCCCAGCGCTGGCTTTCGGGCGCCTCGGCCAGCGCCACGGCGCGGTCATAGGGGGCCAGCGCATCCTCGCAGCGGCCCTGAAGGCGGTAGGTGTCGCCCAGCGCCTTCTGCACGTCGGGATCGTCGGGAAAGCTGCGGGCCAGGGCCTTGAGCACCTCGATCGCCTCTTCGGCCCGGCCCGAATTGCGCAGCACGTCGGCGCGCGAGAGGTTTGCCGACAGGTAGAGCCGGCTGGTTTCGGGCACCCGTGCATAGGCGGCGGCGGCAAGCTCGTGCAGGTCCAGCATCTCCAGCAGCGCCGCCGAGAGCAGCAGCGCGTCGTCATTGGCCGGGTCGAGATATTCGCCGGTGCGGCTGTAGAGCAGCACCACCTGGGGCTGGGTGTCGCGCGCCAACGCCCGGGCGATGCGCACGAACAGGTCGGAAAGCAGCTGCGCCGGGCCGCTCACGGCCTCCAGCGCCAGCGGCTTGCCGGCGGCCAGTTCGGCGCGCATCCGGCGGATCTGCGCATCGCCCCCGCCCGGAAAGCTGGCGTCGATCAGCGCCACCGCCTCCGGGCCCCGCTCGAGCTGGCTGAGGATCTGCGCCAGCGCCATCACCCCGCGCCGGTCCAGTTGCAGGCGCGCGCGCCCTCCCCCGTCGGTCAGGATCCCGGCGGCACCGGCGTAATCGCCGCTCAGGGCCAGGGCCATGGCCCGGTGATAGGCGAAAAGCTGCCGCGAATCGCCGCTTTCCTCCTCCGCCGCCCTGAGCCGGGCCAGCGCCCGCGCCGTATCGCCCCTGCCGAACTCGGCCCAGGCACGGATCAGCCGGTCCACGGCGGTGCCCACGGAGGCGCCCTGGCCGAGCAGGCCGAGCACCTCGTCCCAGCGCCCGTCATGCAAGGCGCCCGCCAGCAGCACCAGCCCGGCGATCTGGTTCTGCGCCTCGAGCGCGCGCAGGCGCCCGGCGATGGGGCGGGCCTGGTCGTACTGGCCGAGGCCGATCTCGGCGATCAGCAGGCCCTCCATGAGCCGGGCATTCTTCGGGTCGCGGGCAATGGCGCGCAGGCCGTATTTCACCGAAGCGGCGAAGTCGTGGCTGTATTCGGCCTGGCGCGCGGCCAGGTAGGGGCCGGCGATGCCTTCGGCATGAACGGCGGGCACAGGCAGGGCAAGGCCCGCAAGCAGCAGCGGAAACAGGCAGGTCGGTGAAAAAATGCGCAAGGTGGTCCTCTCCTGGAGTTTCGCGCAGAGCCTAAAGGGCGCGGCGGCCGGGCGCAATGCGTCTGGCCCGTCAATCCCGGCATCTGACGCAGGTTTTACCCGCCCCGTGCGCGCCCCGTGCGCGCTACATGTTGCCGTAATTCGGCCCGTCGCCGCCCTGGGGCACGGTCCAGGTGATGTTCTGGCTCGGATCCTTGATGTCGCAGGTCTTGCAGTGGACGCAATTCTGGAAATTGATCACGAAGCGCGGCTCCTGCCCCTCCTCGCGCAGCACCTCGTAGACCCCGGCCGGGCAATAGCGCTGGGCCGGCTCGTCATATTCGGGCAGGTTGACGCGGATCGGGATGTCCGGGTCCGCAAGCTTCAGGTGGCAGGGCTGACTTTCCTCGTGGTTGGTGGCCGAGAAGCTCACATTGGTCAGCCGGTCGAAGCTGAGCTTGCCGTCGGGCCTGGGGTAGTCGATCCTGGGCCAGTCGGCGGCCTTGCCGGTGGCGGCGGCGTCGGACTTGCCGTGCTTCAGGGTGCCGAACGGGCTGAATTTGAAGATGGTCTGAAACCACATGTCGAAGCCCCCCAGCGCCAGGCCCGCCAGCGTGCCCCAGCGCCCGTTCATCGGCGCCACGTTGCGCACCGGCCTGAGGTCGCGCCCCACCGGCCCCGCGCGCAGCTCGGCGTCGTAATCCTCAAGCGTATCGCCCGCGCGCCCGGCCCTGATCGCCGCGACCGCCGCTTCGGCGGCGGCGATGCCCGAGAGCATGGCGTTGTGATTGCCCTTGATGCGCGGCAGGTTCACGAGCCCCGCGGCGCAGCCCAGCAGCGCCCCGCCGGGAAAGGCGCTCCGGGGGATCGACTGATAGCCGCCCTTGGTCACCACCCGGGCGCCATAAGCGATGCGCTTGCCGCCCTCCAGAAGCTCGGCGATCATCGGGTGATGCTTGAGCCGCTGGAATTCCATATAGGGGTAAAGATGCGGGTTCCTGTAGCTCAGGTCCACGATCAGCCCGATATAAACCTGATTGTTTTCAAGGTGATAGATGAAGGAGCCGCCCCCCGTCTTCCAGCCCAGCGGCCAGCCCATCGTGTGGGTGACGGTGCCCTCGCGGTGCTTTTCGGGCCTGACCTCCCAGATTTCCTTCATCCCGAGGCCGAATTTGGGGAAATCCGCGTCGCGATCCAGCCCGAATTTGGCAATCGCCTGCTTGGAGAGCGAGCCGCGCGCGCCCTCGGACAGGAACACATATTTGCCGTTAAGCTCCATGCCCGGCTCATAGGCCGGCCCCGGCGTGCCGTCGGCATTCTTGCCGAATTCGCCGGCGACCACGCCCCTGACCGAACCATCCTCGCGGTAGAGAAGCTCCGAGCAGGCCATGCCGGGGTAGATCTCGACCCCCATCCCCTCGGCCTGTTCGGCCAGCCAGCGGCAGAGATTGGCCATCGAGACGATGTATTTGCCGTGGTTCGACATCAGGGGCGGCATCAGGAAATTGGGGATGCGCAGCCCGCCGCCGCTGCCGAGCATGTAGAATTCGTCGCGCCTGACCGGCACGCTGACCGGCGCGCCCTTTTCCTTCCAGTCCGGGATCAGCCGGTCGAGCCCGCTGGTGTCGAGCACCGCGCCCGAGAGGATATGCGCGCCCACCTCCGAGCCCTTTTCCAGCACCACCACCATCAGGTCCGGGTCGAGCTGCTTGAGCCTTATCGCCGCCGAAAGGCCCGCCGGCCCCGCGCCCACGATCACCACGTCCACATCCATCGCTTCGCGTTCAACCTGGCTCATCGCGCCCTCGCCCTCCGCCTGATCTTCGCCCGAGGGTTACAAGCGCGCCCCGCCCCGGTCAATCGGAACCGCGCGTCAGGTCGCGCTTTCTGAGCCAGAGCCAGAGGAAGAGCACCGCCAGCGCCGAGAAATAGCCATCCACCGCGTAATGCCAGCCGAGAAAGACCGAGAGGAAGATATAGACCGCCACCAGCGCCACGCTCAGCGGCATGAGCCAGCGCGCGCGCTCGTATAGGTAGAGCGCAAACATGGTGGCGATGCCGATATGCACGCTGGGAAAGGCCGAGATGCCCGAACCCGCCTCCCTGGCGCCGCTCCGGTAGGCCTGCCAGAGCCGCTCCTGCAGCGCCCCCACGCCGCTGTCGGCAATGCCGATCCGCTTCAGCGCCTCGGTCAGGCCCGAGAAGGTCTCGCCCCCCAGCAGGCGGTCGTAATAGACCGGCCCCGCCGACATGAAGGCGAGCGCCAGCACGTTGCCCAGCCCGATCCAGGCGAAGAACCAGATCAGCAGGAAGCGCCGCTGGCGCGCCTCGTCGCCGTCGAACAGGATCAGCAGCACCGGCGCAAACATCGCCGGCACCAGCCAGGCGCGGAAATAGACGAGGCTCGCGAGCCTGAGATTCAGCCAGCCCTCGGCCCTGTGGGCGAGCCGCCAGGGGTCGGCGCCCAGATGCAGCAGCCGGTCAAGCCGCGCCATCAGCGGATCGGCCCAGAAGCCCACCGCGAAGGGCAGCGAATTCTTCAGCATGGTGAAGGTCAGGAAGAACAACATGCACAGGAACACCGCGAGCACCGCCCGCGGCAGGCGCGCGAGCAGGTCGCGCCAGGAAATCAGCAGGAACAAGAGCGCAAAGAACGGGAGCACCCACCAGGCCAGATGCACGAACAGCGCCATCGAGCCCGGCAGCTTCGAGAAGATGCCCCGCAGCAGGTCGGCCGGGTTGTCGCGAAAAATGGCGACGAAAAGCCCCCCCGCCAGCAGGTAGAGAAGCGTCGCGCGTAACAACAATGCCATTGCAAACTGCTCGTTTTTGCTTTTCTCTTGGGGCAACCTAACGGATGGGCATTGACTTGCCCAGCGTTATTGCCAAATGGCGACAGGTGCATGAGGGAAACCCGCGAACGCGGTTCGCCCTGCCCGCCACCCTGCCCGCCACAACGAACAAAGGCTGTCATGGAAAAGATACCGCTGACCCGCGCCGGATATGACGCGCTGAACGAGGAACTGAAACAGCTCAAGACCGTCGAGCGCCCGGCGGTGATCCGGGCGATCGCCGAGGCGCGCGAGCATGGCGACCTGTCGGAAAACGCCGAATACCACGCCGCGCGCGAGAAGCAGAGCTTCATCGAGGGAAGGGTGAAGGAGATCGAGGGCATCCTGTCTCTGGCCGAGGTGATCGACCCGGCCACCCTCTCGGGCACGATCAAGTTCGGCGCCACGGTGACCATCGTCGACGAGGATACCGACGAGGAAAGGACCTACCAGATCGTCGGCGAGCCCGAAGCCGATATCGAGGCCGGCAAGCTCAACCTCAAGTCGCCGCTCTCGCGCGCCCTGATCGGCAAGGAAGAGGGCGACAGCGTCGAAGTGCGCACGCCGGGGGGCGAAAAGGCCTATGAGATCCTGTCGGTCCGGTTCATCTGAACCGGCGGAGTGGTAACCTGTAGCCGGGAGAGTGACCATGCCAGACCAAGAGCCGCACGCCTCCCCGGTCCCGCTCGGCGTGTTCGACCGACCGCGCAAGCGCGCGATCAGCGGCAGCGAGGTCATCGCCCTCGTGCTCTCGCTGATCTGGCTGGCGGGCTGCGCGGCGTTCTTTCTGGTGCTGGGCGGCGGGGTGCGCGAAGAGGCGCCCGCCCAGGGCCTCAGCGCCAATCCGCTGCAATTCGTGCTGACCATCCTCGCCGTGTTCATGCCGGTGGCGATCATCTGGGTGGCGGCGGCGGCGGCGCGCTCGGCCCGGATCATGCGCGAGGAGAGCGCCCGCCTGCAGGCGGCGATCGACGGGATGCGCCACACCTATCTGCAGCACCAGCAGAGCGCCGGGCTGGGGCAAGCGGCCACCAAGGTGGAGCAGAAGCTGGAGGAAATCGCCCGGGCCCAGCGCCTGACCGAGAGCGCCATCGCCACCTTCACCTCCTCGCGCGCGAACCGCGACAAGGTGCTCAAGACCACCCCGCCGGCGCCCAGGGCCGCGCCGCGCCCGGAGAGTGACGAAGTCCAGCCTTCGCTGAGCCTTGGCACCGATGCCGAGGAACTGGCGCCGCCCCTGCCGATGGAAGATTTCATCCGCGCCATGCACTTCCCGGAAAATCCCGACGACCAGGAGGGCTTCCGCGCCCTGCGCCGGGCGCTCAGGGATCACAAGGTCGCAGGCCTCGTGCGCGCCGCCCAGGACGTGCTGACCCTGCTCAGCCAGGACGGCATCTACATGGACGACCTGCGCCCGGACATGGCCCGCCCGGAAATCTGGCGCAAATTCGCCAAGGGCGAGCGCGGCCGCGCCATCGCCGCGCTCGGCGGCATCCGCGACCGCTCCTCGCTGGCGCTCAGCGCCGGGCGGATGCGCACGGACCCGGTGTTTCGCGACGCGGTGCATCACTTCCTGCGCCGGTTCGATCGGGTCTATGCCGATTTCGAGGCCGAGGCCACGGATGAAGACATCGCCCGCATGGCCGATACCCGCACCGCGCGCGCCTTCATGCTGCTGGGGCGGGTGACGGGGACGTTTGACTGAGCCGGGGCCGAGCCGGGCTTTCACAGGGATTTCGCCGGGCTTGCGCCCTGGCGACCGGCGAAATCCCTGTGAAAGCCC
>JALWTH010000136.1 GCA_027082975.1 Paracoccaceae bacterium
GCGCCGGCCTTGGCCGGGGCCGCGCCTGCGCCGGCGCCGGCGCCTGCGGGTTTGGCTTCGCCTTCGCCGGCCTGTTTCGGGCCGGGTTCGTTGATTCTGGATTTAGAAAACATTTCTTCCTGCCTTGATGTAGGTCATCGGGTTGATTGCCTTGCCGTTCACGCGAATCTCGTAGTGGAGATGCGACCCGGTGGAGCGTCCGGAATTCCCCATATCACCAATCCGGTCGCCAATCGAGACCCTTTGTCCGACTTTCACCTTTATGGCGGAGAGATGCGCATAGCGGGTTTCGATTCCGAATTCGTGCTGGATGACGATCAGCCGCCCATAGCCCGAGGACCAGCCGGCCTTGGTCACCACCCCGTCGGCGGTGGCATAGACCGGGGTGCCGATCGGGCCGGCCATGTCCTGGCCCTTGTGCATCCGCCCCCAGCGCATGCCGAAGCCGGAAGTGTAGCGCACGGTGCGCCTGACCGGCATGACAAAGGGGATCTTCTCGGCGGCGATGCGGTAGAGATTGAGCCGGTCGATCTGCTCGAGGATCATGCTGGCGCGGATCGCGTCGGGGCTGGGGGCCTCGTTCATGCTCGAGAGCACCAGCGGCTCGAGCGGGCCGCCCTGGCCGGAATAGCCCTTGCGGATCTGTTCGAGGATGCTGTCCACCGACATGCCGGTGGCGCGGAACATCTTGTCGAGCGGCTCCAGCGAGATCGACACCGCGTCTTCGAGCTGGCGGAAGATCTGGTCGTTGCGCTCCTCGCGCAGGCGCTGTTCGAAGATCGTGTTTTCGGCGAATTTCTCGGCTTCGGCGGCCTTTTCGGCCATCCGGTCGCGCTCGGCGGCGGTGGCTTCCAGCGCGGCGGTGAGGAAGTCGATCGTGGGCCGGATCTCGGGATCGGAGGCCAGCGGCGTGCCGGGGAGGGGTTTGGCCGTGGCCGCGTCGCCGGCCGGATCGGCCTGTTCGGCGCGGGCCGCGGCCAGCATCTCTTCGAGCGAGCCGCGGGCGGCGTCGCGCTCCTTCATGGTGCGGCGCAGCGTGGCCTGGATCACGTTGAGGCCGGTTTCGAGCTCGCGGCGGCGGTCTTCGCTGGCCAGCAGCGCTTCCTGCATCTGGCTGACCTGGGAGAGCGCCAGGTTGAAGCGCTCCTGGGCCGCGGCGGCCTCGGCGGCGCGCGCGTCGCGCTCGGCGGCGAGCACCTGCAGGCGCTCCTCGTAGAGGCGCTGTTCGCGCTCGGCGCGTTCGCGGATATTGCCCGAGCCGATCGAGTCCATCAGCAGGATCGCCGTGGCGACGATCGCCCAGGAGACGAACAGCAGCGCGCCGGTCCAGGCGACGGCCTGGCCCAGCGGCGTGACGCGCAGGAAGCGCGTGCCCTCGTCGGAGCGCAGGAAGATGCGCTTTTCGGGCAGGTAGCGCGACAGCAGGTGATTCAGCTTGTCCGTGAGCCTTCGGTGCAAACCCATGTCCCCAATTTCATCCCCGTGCCCGTCATTTTCGCGCGGGCATTGGCCAAGCTCTACAGGGCCGCCGGGAGCGGTGCAAGAAATTTGAGGCGTTTTCAATCGGTTTCGCGGGCGGGGCGGCGGAAATCTGCCCATTGCGCCGCCTGGCGGGGGGCAGAACGGGCGGGCCGGCGCTTGGC
>JALWTH010000137.1 GCA_027082975.1 Paracoccaceae bacterium
GGGCTGTTCACCACCCGGGCCGAGGCCGAACGCGCCCTGCTGCAAATCGCGCTCGGCGATCTCGGGATGCTGGGCAGCGCCCTGCGCAAGCCGGCCCGCCGCCCCGATGGCTGGCATGCGACCTTTGTCGGCATGAGCGAGGAGGCCGCCGGTCTTGCCTGCCGCCGGCTCGAGGCGCGCGCCCGGCAATGCGGGGTGATCGGGCCGGGCTGACGCGGCGGCGCTCAGGTCGCCGCCGCCTCGTGCGATTTCAGCTCGAAAGCCGCGGCCATGAGCGCGCGGGTATAGTCGCTCTCTGGCGCGTCGAAGACCTGCGCCGCCGGTCCGCTCTCGACGATATCGCCCGCCTTCATCACCAGCACCTGGTGGGCAAGGGCGCGCACCACGCGCAGATCGTGGCTGATGAACAGATAGGCGAGGGCGTGGCGGCGCTGCAATTCGCGCAGAAGCTCGACGATCTGCACCTGCACGGTCATGTCGAGCGCCGAGGTGGGCTCGTCGAGCACCACCAGTTTCGGCCGCAGGATCATCGCCCGGGCGATGGCGATGCGCTGGCGCTGGCCGCCGGAAAATTCGTGCGGGTAGCGGTGCATCGTCTCCGGGTCGAGGCCGACTTCGCGCATGATCTCCGCCACCCGCGCGCGCCGCGCGCCGCGCGCCTCTCCCCTCGCCTTGCCCTCATGCACCGCCAGCCCCTCGGCGATGATCTCCTCGGCGGTCATGCGCGGGCTGAGCGAGCCGTAAGGGTCCTGAAACACGATCTGCATTTCGGCGCGCAGCGGGCGCAGGGCGCGCGACTTCCAGCCCTGGATGTCCTCTCCCAGAAACAGGATCCGGCCCTCGGAGCGGATCAGGCGCATCACCGCCAGCGCCAGCGTGGTCTTGCCCGAGCCGCTCTCGCCGACGATGCCCACGGTCTCGCCCGCGCGCACGGCAAAGCGCGCCGCGTTGACCGCCTTGACATGGCCCACCGTGCGCTTGAGCAGGCCGCGCTGGATCGGAAACCAGACCCGCAAATCGCGCGCCTCGGCAATCACCGGCGCGCCTTCGGGCACCGGCTCGGGCCGGCCGCGCGCCTCGGCCGCAAGCAGCATCTGCGTATAGGGGTGGCGGGGATTTTCAAATATCTCGGCAGTGGGCCCCGTCTCGACGATCTCGCCATCCTTCATCACTGCGACCCGGTCGGCGATCCGGCGCACGATGCCCAGATCGTGGGTGATGAACAGCAGGCTCATCGCCTCCTCGCGCTTGAGCTCGGCGAGCAGGTCGAGGATCTGCGCCTGGATGGTCACATCAAGCGCCGTGGTCGGCTCGTCGGCGATCAGCAGGTCCGGCCCGTTGGCCAGCGCCATGGCGATCATCACCCGCTGGCGCTGGCCGCCGGAAAGCTGGTGCGGATAGGCGCTGAGGCGCGATTCCGGCTGGTCGATGCCGACCTTCTCCAGCAGTTCGACGATGCGCGCGCGCACAGCCGGGCCGGTCAGCCCCTGATGCAGCTCGATCGACTCGGCCAGCTGTTTCTCCAGCGTGTGCAGCGGGTTCAGCGAAGTCATCGGCTCCTGGAAGATGAACGAGATGTCATTGCCGCGCACATCGCGCAGGGTCCGCTCATCGGCGCCGACCATCTCGAGCCCGCCATAGCGGACCGAGCCGGAAATGCGCGCCGAATCGGGCAGCAGGCCGACGGTGGAAAGGGCGGTGACCGACTTGCCCGAGCCGCTCTCGCCCACCAGCGCCACCGTTTCGCCCCGCTCGATGGCAAAGGACACGCCGCGCACGGCGGCGATGTCGCGCCCGTCCTGGCGGAAGCTCACCGAGAGGTTTTCCACATCGAGCACGCGGGTCATGAGAAGGTCTTTCGCGGGTCGAAGGCATCGCGCACGCCTTCGAAGATGAATACCAGCAGGCTCAGCAGCACCGAAAAGGTGGTGAAGGCGGTGAAGGCCAGCCACGGCGCCTGCAGGTTCTGCTTGGCCTGGCGGGTGAGTTCGCCAAGGCTCGGCGCGCTGGAGGGCAGGCCGAAGCCGAGGAAATCGAGGCTCGCCAGCGTGGCAATGGCGCCGGTGATGATGAAGGGCATGTAGGTGAGCGTGGAGACAAGCGCATTGGGCAGCATGTGGCGGAACATGATGGTGGTCGAAGACACGCCCAGCGCGCGCGCCGCGCGCACATATTCGAAATTGCGCGCGCGCAGGAATTCGGCCCTGACCAGCCCCACCAGCGCCGGCCAGCCGAACAGGATGGTGACGAAGACCAGCAGCCAGAAGGAGCGGCCCAATATGGCGAACAGGATGATGATCACGTAGAGCGAGGGCGTGGAGCCCCAGATCTCCAGCAGGCGCTGGAAGATCAGGTCGGTCCTGCCGCCGAAATAGCCCTGCACCGCGCCGGCGGCGATGCCGATCAGCGAGGAAATCGTGGTCACGATCAGGGTGAAGATCACCGAAAGCCGAAAGCCGTAGATCACCCGCGCGGCCACGTCGCGCGCGGTGTCGTCGGTGCCCAGCCAGTGCGCGCGGTCCGGCGGGCTGGGGGCGGTGGTGCCGATATCGTTGATGGTGTTGTAGGAAGAGCGGATCGGCGGCCAGAGCATCCAGCCTTTCACGATCTTCTCGCCCGCCACCTCGCCATCGGCCGCATCCGCGATCACCCCTTCCGGGTCGTCCCAGCAGGCATCGAGCCCGCCCGAGACGATCAGGCATTGCACCTCGATATCCTTGTAGACCGCCTCGGTCTGGAAATCGCCACCAAAGGCCGTTTCGGGGTAGAAATGGAAGATCGGCATGAACCATTCGCCGCGATAGCGCACGAGGATCGGCTTGTCATTGGCGAGAAATTCGGCAAACAGCGACAGGCCGAACAGGATGCTGAAGATGATCAGCGACCAGAAGGCGCGCCGGTTGCGGCGGAAATTGCGCCAGCGGCGCTGGTTGATCGGCGAAAGCGCCATTCAGACCTCCCGCCTTTCGAAGTCGATCCGGGGATCGACGAACACATACATGAGGTCCGAGAGGATGCCGACCAGCAGCCCGACGAGGCCAAAGACGAACAGCGTGCCGAAGATGATCGGATAATCGCGCTGCAAGGCCGCCTCATAGCCCATCCGCCCGAGGCCATCGAGCGAAAACAGGGTCTCGATGATGACGCTGCCGCCGAAGAATATGCCCAGAAACAGCGAGGGAAAGCCGGCGATGACGATCAGCATCGCGTTGCGAAACACGTGGCCGTAAAGCACCCGGCGCTCGCTGAGCCCCTTGGCCCGCGCGGTGACGACGTATTGCTTCTTGATCTCGTCGAGAAAGCTGTTTTTCGTCAGCAGGGTCAGCGTGGCAAAGCCCGAAATCGAGCTGGCAATGACCGGCAGGGTGATGTGCCAGAAATAATCGGTGACCTTGCGCCAGAGCGGAAAACTCTCCCAGCCGTCCGAGGTAAGGCCCCTGAGCGGAAATATCTGCCAGTAGGAGCCCCCGGCAAACAGCACCAGGAGCAGGATCGCGAACAGGAAGCCGGGGATCGCATAGGCCACGATGATCGCCGCCGAGGTCCAGGTATCGAAGCGGGTGCCGTCGCGCACCGCCTTGCGGATGCCGAGCGGGATCGAGACCAGATAGGCGATCAGCGTCGACCACAGCCCCAGCGTGATCGAGACCGGCAGCTTCTCGCGCACCAGTTCGAAGACGCCGACCGAGCGGAAATAGCTCTCGCCGAAGTCAAACCGCATGTAGTTCCACATCATGTTGAAGAAGCGCTCGACCGGGGGCTTGTCGAAGCCGAATTCGCGCTCCAGCTCGGCGATGAATTCCGGCGGCAGGCCGCGCGCGCCGAGATATTTCTCGTCGCCGCCCATCTCCGTTACTGCCGAATCCGAGCCGGCGATGGTCTCGAACACATCGCCCTCGCCCTGCATCTGGGCGATGATCTGCTCGATCGGCCCGCCGGGGACGAACTGGGTGAGGGCGAAATTGATCAGCATCACCCCGAACAGCGTCGGGATCACCAGCAGCAATCGCCGCAATATGTAAGCGCCCATTGGCTGCTCTGCCTCCCTTTGCCTCGCGTCCCGCCTGCCTCTTTGCGGCTCTCTCCCGCTTCGCCCCGCTTTGTCCCTGCTTCTCCCCCGCGCCTCAGTTCAGCGCCCCGGCGGCCTTGAGGGCCGCGTATCTTTCGGCGTCGAACCACCAGAAATCGAGATAGCCGAGATCGTAGGGCGGCAGGGTCTCGGGGTGGTCGAACATGTCGAAATAGGCCACCGTATGCACATCCTTGTACCATTGGGGCACCCAGAAGCGGATCGCGCGCAGGGTGCGGTCGAGCGCCTTGACGGCGGTGACAAGCTCCGGTTTGGTCCGGGCCGCGCGCACCGCCGCGATCAGCGCATCCACCGCCGGATCGGCTACGCCCGCGGAGTTGAACACGCTTTTCTCCATCTCGCGCGAGCCGAACATCTGCTCGAGATTGCCCCCCGGCTCGTAGCCGAAGGACAGGTTGTCGGTGATGATGTCGTAGTCGAAGGCATAGCGGCGGTCGATATACTGGGCGTTGTCGACCCGGTTCAGCACCGCATCCACGCCGATGCGCTTGAGGTTCTCCACATAGGGGTTGATGATCCGGTCGAAGGCCGGGGAGCGCTCGAGAAACTCGATGCGCAGCGTCTCGCCCGCCGCATTGCGCCGGATGCCGTCCGCGCCCACCTTCCAGCCCGCTTCATCGAGCAGGGCCGAGGCGGCGGCGGCATTCCTGCGGTCGAACTGGCGCGCGCGCGAGGTGGGCGCCATCACCGCGGGCTCGGTGAGCACGCCTGCGGGGAGCTGGTCGGCCAGCGGCTCGAGCAGGGCCAGTTCCTCGGGCGAGGGCAGGCCCTCGGCGGCGAGGTAGGAATTTTCCTCGAAGGAGTTGATGCGCGCGTAAAGCCCGTAGAACAGGGTCTTGTTGGACCATTCGAAATTGAACATCAGCCCGATCGCCTCGCGCACGCGGATATCGCGGAACTTCTCCCGGCGCATGTTCATGACAAAGGCCTGGCCCGGCGCCATGGTGCCGTCGGGCAGGGTCGCCTTGACCACCCAGCCCTTTTCGAGCGCCGGGAAGTCGTAGCCCGTGGCCCATTGCTTGGAGGAATTTTCGTCGCGAAACGTATAGGCGCCGGCCTTGAAGCCCTCGAAGGCGGCATTGGCATCGGCGAAATACTCCACACGGATGGTGTCGAAATTGTTGCGCCCGATATTGATCGGCAGATCTTCGCCCCAGTAGTCGGGATTGCGCCGGTAGACGATGCGCTCGTTGATCTTGAAACTGTCGAGCTGGTAGGGGCCGCTGCCCATGATCGGCTCGATATTGGTTTCGTCCAGCCGGTAATCGCGCGCACTCATCCAGGCCCTGGACATGACCGGCGTCGCCCCGGCGGTGCCGATCCGCTCGCGCAGCGGGCTGTCCTCGACAAAGGTGAATTTCACCCGCCGCGCGTCCAGCGCCTCGGCCCCGGCGATCACCCGCTTGACCGAGGCGCGGTAGCTGGGCAGGCCCTGCTCCATGAACAGGTTGTGGGTAAAGACCACGTCTTCGGCGGTGACCGGCGTGCCGTCGGCAAAGCGCGCCTCGGGGCGCAGGGTGAAGATCACCCAGGCGAGGTCGTCGGGATATTCGAGCGTCTCGCAGATGAGGCAATAGGCGCTGCCGATCTCGTCGGCGGTGCCGGTCATCAGCCGCTCGATGCCGATCGAGGCCAGCGTGGCGCTGACCCCCTTGCGCGCATAGGGGTTGAAGCTGTCGAAACTGCCGGTCTGGTTGGCAATGGCGATCTCGCCGCCCTTGGGCGCGTCCGGGTTGACGTAATCGAGATGGGCGAAATCGGCCGGATATTTGAGGTCGCCGAGGAAGGAATAGCCGTGGCTCACCGTGGTTTCGGCCCGCGCGCCCCAGGCGGTGGTGAGCAGCATGAGCGCGCCGAGCAGCAGCAGGGAAAGGGCCCCGCCGGCGGCCTGCCGGGGGGCGGCAGCGGCAATGGTGGCCGGTGCGGGGATGGCCGGATCGGGGCGTGTGGGCATGGTCATCCTGTTCTCCCTGTTCTCCTTCGCCAGCTTCGCCAGCTTTGCCAGATTTGCCAGCGCGCTTGTCGCTGGCTTCAGGCTAAAGCGGCGGGCACAGGCGTTCAAGGCGAGAATTGCTGAACATGTCGTGAGCCCCTGCCCTGCCGCCAACCCTGCCGCCCTGCCCCGCCCCTGACGCTGCGTTTTGCTTGCCCCACCTGCCGGCTTGCGGCACTCTGCCCGCCACCCGCTCCACCGAGGACATTCCCATGGCCTATACCGCGCCCCTTGCCGATTATGCCTTTCTGCTCAACGAGGTGCTGGGATATGCGCGCCTGAGCGAGCACGACCGCTTCGCCGAGGCCACGCCCGACATGGCCGAAGCGATCCTCGCCGAGGCCGGGCGCATGTGCGCCGACGTGCTCGCGCCCCTGCAACGCGCCGGAGACCTGCACCCCGCGCGCCTCGAAGCCGGCCGGGTGATCACCTCGCCGGGCTTTGCCGAGGGCTACCGCGCCATTGCCGAGGGCGGCTGGATCGGCATGGCCGCGAGCCCCGAATATGGCGGCATGGGCCTGCCGCTTACCCTGCAGACGGCGGTCAACGAGATGATGTCCGGCGCCTGCCTTGCGCTGCAGCTTGCCCCGCTGATGAGCCAGGGCCAGATCGAGGCGCTCGAGGCCCATGCGCCGGACGAGATCAAGGCCACTTACCTTCCGCGCCTGATCAGCGGCGAATGGGCCGGCACCATGAACCTCACCGAGCCGCAGGCGGGCTCCGAT
>JALWTH010000138.1 GCA_027082975.1 Paracoccaceae bacterium
GGGTCATGGTGTCGGAGACCACGAAGACGCAGGTGAAGCTGCCCTTCCAGCAGGTCCTGCCGTCCTGGCTGCCGGTCACGCTGAAGCTGATCGAGGTGGTGCCGAGGCGCGCCACTTCCACCGCGCAGGCGAGCTTGTGGCGCGGGGTCACCGGCGCGGTGAAATCGAGGCTCATATGCACGAAGGGCGTGCCGATATTCTGGTCCAGATTGAGCGCGTACCAGTCCGCCCCCACCACTTCGCGCCAGAAGGCATCGATGGCCTCGAGCGCGAAATAAGGGATGCGCCCGGTAAAGGCGATGGCAGCGGGGTCGCAATCGGCCCAGCCGACGGTGATTTCATGGGTGAAAGCCGCCATTCGGCCCGCCTTTCAGTAAGTGTCCACGTGGTAGCGGCCCTGGGCCAGCATCCGGGCGCGCAGGGCGGGCCAGTCGAGCCCGGCGCGCGCGGCGACTTCGCCGAGCGCCTCTTCCACCCCCGGCTCCATCGCCCTGAGCCCGCAGAGATAGATGTAGGTATTGGCGTCATGCAGCATCGGGGCGAGCTTCTCGGCGGCCTCGCTGAGGGCGTCCTGGACGTGGCGTTTGGGCTGGCCGGGGATGCGGGAAAAGGCGAAATGCTTGGCGAGGAAGCTCTCGGGCACCTTTTGCAGCGGGCCGTGATAGGGGAGTGCCTCGGGCGAGCGCGCGCCGAAGAACAGGTGCAGCCGCCCGGTGAGGTCGCCCATCACCCGCTGGTGGCGCATGGTAAAGGCGCGAAAGGGCGCGGCCCCCGTGCCGGTGCAGATCATGATGAGCCGCGCGGCGCTGTCGTCGGGCATGAGAAAGGTCTTGCCATAGGGGCCGTGCAGCTTCACCCGGTCGCCGCGCGCGAGGTCGCACATGTAGTTCGAGCAGATGCCGCCGGGGATGCGCCGGATCGTCAGCGAGATATTGCCCGCGCCCGGGCGCTCGCCGTCGCGCGGGCAGGAGATGGTGTAGCGCCGGGCCACATGGGGGCGGCCCTTGTCGTTGGTGCCGGGCGGGTTGATGCCCACGCTTTGCCCCTCGAGAAAGGGGAAATCCGCCCCCTCGAAGCCCAGCACGATATGGCGGATGTCGGTATCGGCCCCCGCGGCGGTGAGGCGGTAATTGCCCTGCACCACCGCTTCGATCGGGCGCGAGGGGGGGTAGAGGCCTACCACGGGCCGCGCGGCGCTGGCCGGGGCCACTTCGCGCGGGCGCGGCGCGTCCGGGTCGGGGGCGGGGGCCGGTTCCGGTTCCGGTTCGGACTCCGGGGCGGTCTCCTCGGGCAGCTCCATCCATTCGAACTGCGCTTCGAGCGTGTAAGGCTCCGAAACCATGCGCCAATTGTCGATCGCCCCGGTGGGGCAGGGGCCGAGGCAGTCGCCGGTGCCGTCGCAGATCGAGGCATCCACCACCACGTTGTCGTCGTTATGGGTGATCGCATCCCTGGGGCAGGCCTCTTCGCAGGCATGGCAGCGGATGCAGATTTCCGGGTCGATCAGGTGCTGGCGGATCATCGGGCGGCTCAGGCGTCGTGGAGCTTCACATATTCGAAGTCGCCCGGCTTGCCGTCAATCCCCATGCGCGGGGGCGCGATCCAGCCGGCATATTCGCCGGGCTCGCGCACCTGCACCATCAGCGAGGCGATGAAATCGCCGTCGGCCTTCGACGGCAGCCACTCATCGCGCCGCGCGGCCCATTCCCCGGCGCTGATCACCTCGCCCTCGGGGGTGATCGGCGCGCCGGCATAGGTGCCGATCTGGCGGTGGAAGCCCTCGTGCGGCAGCTTCAGCTCGAACTCGATCCCGGCCTTGCGGATGATCGTGTTCCACCGCTTGACGCCGCCGGCGGCATCCCTGGTGTAATCGTCGCGCAGGCGCATGTTGATGGCGGTGAGCGCCGGCGCGTCCTTGATCACGATCTTGCCGTCGGTGAATTCGCTGACCGGATAGGTGGCGTCGAGCAGCCTGTGGTCGTCGTCGATCTTGTGCTCCTGGTAGCGGCCCTTGATGCCGGCATTGAAGGCATTGGCGGCGTTGGTCGAGACCTCGGAGCCGAACAGGTCGAGGC
This sequence comes from Paracoccaceae bacterium, assembly GCA_027082975.1. Lineage (GTDB taxonomy): Bacteria > Pseudomonadota > Alphaproteobacteria > Rhodobacterales > Rhodobacteraceae > JAAEUB01. The sequence goes on from JALWTH010000138.1 coordinate 2,076, forward strand.
TCAGCGTGTAGTGGAGATTGAGCTTCTTCTGGATCGTCGGCAGGTCGATCACCCCGAGCGCGCGGATGCGGTCGATATCGGTGGGGTCGCTGATGCCGGCCTCGTTCATCGCCTCGCAAGTGCGCTGGATGGTGCGCCCGACGCCGGTCTCGCCGACAAACATGTGATGCGCCTCTTCGGTGAGCATGAAGCGGCAGCTGCGGCTGAGCGGGTCGAAGCCCGACTGCGCCAGCGCCTCGAGCTGCATCTTGCCGTCGCGGTCGGTGAAATAGGTGAACATGAAGAAGGAGAGCCAGTCCGGCGTCTCTTCGTTGAAGGCGCCGAGCATGCGCGGCTTGTCCACCGAGCCCGACTGGCGGCGCAGAAGCTCGTCGGCCTCCTCGCGCCCGTCGCGGCCGAAATATTTCTGCAGCAGGTAGACCATGGCCCAGAGGTGGCGGCCCTCTTCGACATTGACCTGGAACAGGTTGCGCATGTCATAGAGGCTGGGCGCGGTCTTGCCGAGGAAGCGCTGCTGCTCGACGCTGGCAGGCTCGGTGTCGCCCTGGATCACGATCAGCCGGCGCAGCATGGCGCGGTATTCGCCGGGCACTTCCTGCCAGGCGGGTTCGCCGTAATGCTCGCCGCAGGGGATCACGCGGCCCTCGACCTGCGGCGCGAGCAGGATGCCCCAGCGGTATTCGGGCATCTTCACATAGCCGAACTTGGCCCAGCCCTTCGGGTCCACGCTGACGGCGGTGCGCAGGTAAACGAGGTCTTCGAGAAAGCCGTCGGGGCCGGAGCCCTTCCACCAGTCGAGATAGCCGGGGTGCCACTTCTCCAGCGCCTTGAGCACGCGCCGGTCGGAGGACAGGCCGACATTGTTGGGGATCTTGGTGTCATAGGATACGTCGATATACTGGGACATGTCTGGCTCCTGAAATCTGTCTGAATCCGGGGGGTTACACGCGGCGGCGGTCGTATTCGGCGCGCTGGCCGGTGCCGTAGCGGCGGAGCGCGCCGTGCTCGCCCACCGCGTTGGGGCGCTGGAAGATCCAGTTCTGCCAGGCGGTCAGGCGGCCGAAGATGCGGGTCTCCATGGTCTCGGGGCCGGCAAAGCGCAGGTTGGCCTCCATGCCGGTCATGGCGTCGGGCGAGAAGGACGCGCGCTCTTCGAGGAAGATGCGCACTTCGTCCTCCCAGTCGATATCGTCAAGGGCAAAGGTGACGAGGCCGAGCGCGTCGGCCTCTTCGGCCACCAGCGCCTCGCCCGCGCGCGCGCGCGCGGCCTCCACCGCCTCGGGGGCGCCGAGAAAGCGGGTCTCGAGCCGGGTGAGGTCGTTCGACATGGGATAGGGGCCGAAATTGCCGCGGGTGAGGAGGATCCGCGCCTCGCCCTTTTCCTCCATGCCTTCGAATTCGCCCTCGGCCATGAAGGAGCGGTCCACCGCGAACAGGATCTCGGCCAGCATCCCGGCAAAGCAGGCGCCCGGCTCGATGAGCGCCACCAGCGAGCGCGAGGTGAGGTCGATGCGCTTGAGCAGGCGTTTCCAGTAGAGCAGGATCTCGCGGGAGAGCCAGTCGTCGCCGGCATGGTCGAGCAGAAAGGCCTCGTGGGCCGCCACCGCTGCCGCCTCGCCCTCGCTGCGAAAGACCAGCACGCCAAGCTCAAGCTCGTTGAAACGCAGATGCAGGATGGCGTCGTCAAGCTCGCGCGCGAGCCTCAGCGCCCAGGTCTCGGCGCCCTGCTCGTGCAGTTCGTCGATGCTTGCGGGCGGCGGGGCCTCGGGGCCGCGGATGGTGAGGGTGGCGATGCCGGCGGCGCGATCCAGCGCCACGTCGAGCGCCGAATAGGCGAGCCGGTCGGCGCCGATCTCGCGGGTGAGCGGGGTGAGGGCGATGCCCTTGGCGTCGGTCTTGCCGGCCCCGCCGCCGGTGCGCTCGGCAAATTCGCGGGCGCGCTCGGCCACCACCTCGTCAAAGCGGGCATTGGGCACCAGCTCATCGACCAGGTTCCACGCCAGCGCCCTGGGGCCGCGCGCGCCCTCCTCCGTGGCGCAGAACACGTCGGCGATGTCGCGGCGCACCTTGCGCTTGTCGGTGACGCGGGTGAGCCCGCCGGTGCCCGGCAGCACCGCCAGAAGCGGCACTTCCGGGAGGGCCACGTTGGAAGAGCCGTCATCGGTCAGCATGATGTGATCGCAGGCCAGCGCCAGCTCGTAGCCCCCGCCCGCACAGGACCCCTTGATCGCGGCGATATAGGTCTGCCCGCTCTCGCGCCCGGCCGCCTCGAAGGCATTGCGGGTCTCGTTGGTGAACTTGCAGAAATTCACCTTGTGCGCATGTTCGGCGCCCGCCAGCATGCGGATATTGGCACCGGCGCAGAACACCCCCTCCTTGCCCGAGCGCAGCACCACCGCGCGCACCTCCGGGTGCTCGAATCGCATCCGCTGCACCGCGTCGGCCAGCTCGATATCCACCCCCAGATCGTAGGAGTTGAGCTTCAGCTCATAGCCGTCGAACAGCCCGCCGGACTCGTCCACATCCATGTAGAGATGGGCCACGTCGCCGTCGTACTCGATACGCCAGTGCCGGTAGCGGCCCGGCTCGGTCTGAAAGTCGATCCGGTCGTTCATCTGCGCGCCTCCCTGTGATGCGATCCCGTCCGTTTCCGTGCACTATAATGCAAGGGGCGGGGTTTGGGTAGCCTTTGGTTTTTCACGAGAAAATTGAAAAATTGATCTATATCAATGCGATGCCATCCCGCTCTGGGGTGCAATACATGAAATATAGTGCATGTCTTCGTGGCGGAGCGGAATCGGCCCAAAGCAGAAGGCCCCGGACTTCCGTCCGGGGCCTTCTCGCGCATCCGGCCCGCCGACATCCGGCCCGCCGGGAACCCTCTGGAGCGGGCGATGAGATTCGAACTCACGACCCTTACCTTGGCAAGGTAATGCTCTACCCCTGAGCTACGCCCGCCCCCTTGGGTGAGGCATCATTTAGCGCCTCCCGCCTGCCTCTGCAAGAGGAAAAACGGCGCCGTTTGACCGAATTCCGGGGGCCTTGATATGATATCGTCCTCTTGCTGCGAACGAACAGGAGGCACTTGCCGTGCCAGGTGCAAAAAGGAGAGAGAGAACATGAATGTTGCACGAAATTTCCTTCTGATCGGAGTGCTTTATCTGCTGGTCGGTCTGTTGATCGGCATGTATATGGGCGGCTCCGGCGACCGGGCCATGACAGCGGCGCATGCGCACATGAATCTGGTCGGTTTCACGCTGATGGTCGTCTTTGCGCTGAGCTACAGGCTGTTTCCGACCATGGCCGAGGGCGGACTGGCAAAGGCGCATTTCTGGCTGCACCAGTTCGGCGCGCTGGTGATGTCCGTGGGGCTGGTTCTGATCACGGGGGGTATCCTGCCCGAAGAGAGCGTGGGCCCGATCATGCCGGTCGGTGAGATCGCCGTGGTGATCGGGGTGGCGCTGTTCGGCTGGAATGCCCTGAAGAACGCAGGCTGATTCGCCCGCTCGGGGCGCCGGGGGCCGTCAGCTGCCGGCGCCCGCGGGTTCCAGCTCCACCAGCAGGTCCTTGGCGTCGATCTGGGCGCCGGCGCTCACATGTACGGCCTTCACCACGCCATCGGTCTCGGCGTGGATGCCGGTCTCCATCTTCATCGCCTCGATGGTCAGCAGCAGGTCGCCCGCGGCCACCTTCGCCCCCGCCGTCACCGCGACCGAGGCCACGACGCCGGGCATCGGCGCGCCCACATGTTTCGGGTTGCCCTCTTCGGCCTTGGCGCGCGCCGGGGTCGCGGCGCGGGCCGAGCGGTCCGGCACCCGGATCGTGCGCGGCTGGCCGTTGAGCTCGAAAAACACCTTCACCTCGCCCGCGTCATTGGTCTCGCCCACCGCCTGCAGGCGGATCTCCAGCGTCTTGCCCGGGTCGATCTCGGCCGAGATTTCCTCGCCCGGCTCCATGCCGTAGAAGAATGTATGGGTGGGCAGGGTGCGCACCGGGCCGTATTTCTCATGCCGCTGCATGTATTCGGTAAAGACCTTGGGATACATCAGGTAGCCGTTCAGGTCTTCGTCGTCGATCTCGGCGCCGCCGAGCTTTTCGGAAATCTCCGCACGCACCGCCTCCAGATCCACCGGCGCCAGTCGCGACCCGGGGCGCGAAGTGTCGGGCGCCGCCTCGCCCAGCACGCGGCGCACGATCGCCTCCGGGAAGCCCCCCGGCGGCTGGCCCAGATCGCCGCGCAGCATCTCCACCACCGATTCCGGGAAGGCGACCTCGCGGCTCGGGTCCATCACGTCTTTGGCGCTCAGCCCCTGGGCCACCATCATCAGCGCCATGTCGCCCACCACCTTGGAGGAGGGCGTGACCTTGACGATATCGCCGAACATCCGGTTCACATCCGCGTAAGCCTGGGCCACCTCGTGCCAGCGCTCCTCGAGGCCGAGGGCGCGGGCCTGGGCCTTGAGATTGGTGAACTGGCCGCCGGGCATCTCGTGCAGATAGACCTCGCTCGCCGGCGCCTTCAGCCCGGCCTCGAAGGCCGCATATTGCGCGCGCACCCCCTCCCAGTAATCGGAAAGGCGGCGGATCTCGGCGATGTCGAGCCCGGTATCGCGCGCGCTGTGGCGGAGCGCCTCCACCA